>CAIXBE010000254.1 GCA_903917595.1 uncultured Rhodobacterales bacterium | reverse complement strand
GACCTTTTTTGCGGGATCGATTTCGGCACCTCGAATTCCACTGTTTCGCTGGCTGACCGCGACAAATCCTGGCTGATCCCGCTGGAAGGCGACGAGGTCACGCTGCCCTCGGCGGTCTTCTGGGAAGCGGACGGCGCTCCGCCCCAGTTTGGCCGCGCCGCGATTGCGGCCTATGTCAGCGGCGAGGATGGCCGGTTGATGCGGGGCTTGAAAAGCACGCTGGGGTCTTCCCTGATTGATGAGCGGACCGCCGTGGGTGGGCGCTCGGTCAGTTTCGTCGATGTGCTGTCGCGCTTTTTCGGGCAGATGCGGCACAAGCTGGATGCGGCAACTGACGGCGTGACCCGGGTTGTGCTGGGTCGCCCGGTGCATTTTGTCGATGACGACGCCGACGCAGATGCCAAGGCGCAAGCGGTTCTGGAAAAGATCGCCCGGTCGCATGGCTTCAAGGATGTGCTGTTCCAGTACGAACCGATCGCGGCAGCGTTGCAGTATGAACAGTCGGTTCAGGCCGAAGAACTGGTTCTGATCGTCGATGTGGGCGGCGGTACCTCGGATTTCTCGGTCGTGCGGGTCTCACCCCAGCGCGCCCGTGTCGCAGACCGGGCGGCGGACATTCTGGCCAACGACGGCATCCGGGTCGGAGGCACCGATTTCGACCGCCTGCTTAGTCTGACCGAAGTGATGCCGCATCTGGGCTATCTTAGCCCGACAGGACACGGCAAGGCCTTGATGCCACGGCATTATTATCTTGATCTGGCGACCTGGCACCGGATCAATTTTCTGTACACCCAGCGCGTTGCTGTCGATCTGAAGGCGCTGGCAGCAGTAGCAGACCGCCCCGAATTGGTGGAACGGATGCTGCGGGTGGTCGCTGGGCGTCAGGGGCATGCGCTGGCCATGGCGGTCGAGGCTGCCAAGATCGCCCTGTCCCAGGATGACAGCACCCGCATCACCTTGAAGGATCTGGCGGGCGGGCCAAACCCCGTGATCCGGCGCGAGGCTTTCGAGGCGGCGGTGGCTGCTCCGGTAGACCGGATCCGGACGCGGATCGGCATGGTTTTGGCAGCGGCTGGGGTAAAGGCGGACCAGATCGGCACCGTGTTCATGACCGGTGGCTCCAGCGGGTTGCCGGTGTTGCACCGCGCCGTGGCGGCGGCTTTGCCCGGAGTGTCCATCGCCACCGGCGACATGCTGGGGTCGGTCGGTGCGGGTCTGGCGCTGGACGCCCGCCGCCGCTTTGCTTGAAGCGGTAGGGGAGAGGTTTCTCGCGTTTCCTCTCTCAAACCCGAACTGATCGACAACCGGGGTCCGGGACTTACGCCTTTGCGGACAGCGACCTGTGTTCCCAGATCGCCACCACTATCAGGATCAAAGCCGCAAGCGCGTTCTGGGTCAGAAGGGTCATCCAGGGACCAGCGGCAAAGGTCAGGGCGCAAAGGACAATCCCGACCCAATGCGACAGCGGGAACCACTGGGCCGAGGCCTTCTTGAAAAGGCCGTTGCCGAACAGAAACAGCATCAGCCCACCGATGATTGAAGCCCCTTCGGCAAGGCTGGCCAGATGCTCGGGGTGGGCAATGGCGCGCTCGGCTCCGACAGCGCCCAGCACGATGCCGGCCACAATCGGAATGTGGTAGTAGGTAAAGCTGCGCCGCGCGACGGCCCCGCTATCCTCGGCGTGTTCGATCTGATGCGCGCCGCGCCGGTGGCCGATGTGGAAGTAGACCCACCACATCGCCCCGGTCCCCAAAATCGACGACAGGAAGGCCATTAGTCCCGGCCCGGTCCAATCCATCTCGGCAAAGGTCGCACCCGAGACAAGCAGCGTCTCGCCCAGGCATATGATGACGAAAAGCCCGCAGCGTTCCGCCATGTGCGCGCCCGAGACGCGCCAGTTGGTGGTGACGTCCGAGCCAAAGCCCGGCACACGGTAGCTGGCAAGCGGGCCAAGATATTCAACCCCCAGCGCCACGGCCCAAAGCGTAAGCCGGTGCCCCTGATCTTCGGCCATTGCCCCCCAAATCCAGAAGACCGCCGACAGGATGAAATAGCCGGAGATCCGGTAATATGTCGCCCGTCGGTTCGGTTGGGACCAGATGACCCACAGCATGTACAGCGACCGGCCAAGCTGCATTGCAACGTAGGCTCCGGCAAAGACCAGCCCGCGCGCACCGAAGGCGTCGGGAACCGCCATCGACAGGAACAGCCCCGCCGCCATCATCCCGAACAAAAGGATCCTTACCGCAAAGGCTTCGGGGTCCAGCCAGTTAAGCACCCATGTCGTGTAGATCCACACCCACCAGACTGCCAGGAACAGAAGCGCCGTCTCGGCGGCTCCGATCAGGGAGTAGTGATACAGCAGGTAGTGGCTGACCTGCGTGATCGCAAAGACAAAGACCAGATCGTAGAACAGTTCGGCATAGCCGACCCGATTGTTGTCAACCCGAAGCACCCGTCCCGCCATACCCATCCCCTTTTCCCGACGGCGCAAAGCTAGCCTCAGGTAACCACCAGAAACAAGGCCAAGTCTGGACAATCACCGCATCGCTGGTCAGACAGAGGCATGACCCAGACCCACCGCCCCCTTGCCGCAGCCCTCTGGATGACCGGGGCCATCGCCGCGTTTTCCGCCATGGCCATCGCCACCCGCCAGATCAAGGGCGTGCATGACACGTTCGAGATTCTGGCCTTCCGGTCGATGATCGGCTTTCTGGTTGTCTTCAGCGCGGGTCTGTCGCTTGGCCAGCTGCGGCGCATCAGCAGCGACCGGCTGGGCAGCCACGCCTTGCGCAACGTCTTTCACTTTACCGGCCAGTCGTTGTGGTTCTATGCCGTCACCCTGATCCCCTTGGCGCAGGTCTTCGCGCTGGAGTTCACCTCGCCACTTTGGGTGATCCTGCTGGCACCGCTTTTCCTTGGCGAGCGTCTGACCCGCCGCAAACTGCTGGCCGCAGGCCTTGGCTTTGCCGGGGCAATGATCGTTGCCCACCCCGACTTTGGCCGGATCGACCCCGGAGTCCTTGCCGCCGCCGGTGCCGCTGTGTTCTTTGCCTCGACCGCGCTGATGACCAAGGCGCTGACCCGGGGCGAGGCGGTGATCTCGATCCTGTTCTGGTTGACGCTGATGCAGGCGGGCTTTGGCACGCTTGCGATGCTGGCCGATGGTCAGGTGACCCTGCCCGGCCTTGCCACCCTGCCTTGGTTGTGCCTGATCGGCATCGCCGGGATAACCGCGCATCTGTGCCTGACCATTGCCTTGTCGCTGGCCCCCGCCAGCACCGTCATGCCGGTCGATTTCGCCCGCCTGCCGCTGATTGCCGTGGTTGGCGCGGTCTTTTACGACGAACCGGTCGAACTGGCGCTGTTTCTGGGGGCCGCGCTGATCTTTGCCGGCATCTGGATCACGCTGCGGACGGCACCGGCACTGCCTTGATGCAGCACAGCCGCACGGGGTTTTGCATTGCCCAAATCCGGGCCGGACGCTAACACGGGGCCGGATGAGGTGACGCCATGATCTACCCGACGGCCAAAGACTATCTTGCGTCCCCGCAAAAGCGGGTGCTGCTTTATGGCATGTCGGGCTTGGGCAAGACCCACCTGTCCAACATGCTGCGCGATCAGGGGTCGTGGTTCCACTATTCGGTCGATTACCGGATCGGCACCCGCTATATGAACGAATACATCGCCGACAACTTCAAGCGCGAGGCTATGAAGGTTCCGCTCTTGCGTGAACTGTTGATGACGGATTCGGTCTATATCGCCTCCAACATCACCTTCGACAATCTGGCACCCTTGTCGACTTATCTGGGCAAGCCGGGCGATCCGGCCAAAGGCGGTCTGGCCTTCGCCGAATACATGAAGCGGCAGGACCAGCACGCCCGCGCCGAAGTTGCGGCGACCCTGGACACCGCGCGCTTCATGGACCGGGCGCAGGACATCTATGGCTATCCGAATTTCGTCTGCGACACTTCGGGGTCAATCTGCGAGGTGGTTGAGGCCGGGAACCCCACCGATCCGGTGATGCGCCAGCTTGCCGATACACTGCTACTGGTCTGGATCAAAGGCTCGGACGACCACACCGCGGAACTGGTCCGCCGCTTTGACCGCGCGCCAAAGCCGATGTATTACCAGCCCGACTTTCTGCATGCGATGTGGGAAGAGTACCGCAGGGCCCATTCTGTCAGCGAGGAAACCTGCGACCCTGACCATTTCGTGCGCTGGACCTATGCCCGCGCTCTTGCCCACCGCCAACCGCGCTATCAGGCGATGTCGAATTGGGGGGTGACGGTCACGGCAGCCGAGGTTGCAGCCGTGAAAACCACCGCCGATTTCGACGCGCTGATCGCCACCGCCATCGACCGCACCTGAAACCTTCGAACCTTAAGGATCTGACCCCATGCCGATCACGCTTCCCGAAACCCTGCCCGCCTTTGACGTGCTGCGGTCCGAGGGCGTCATGGTCATGTCCCCCGACCGCGCCGCGCAACAAGACATCCGGCCGCTGAAGATCGGCCTTCTGAACCTGATGCCAAAGAAGATTCAGACGGAAAACCAGTTCGCCCGACTGATCGGCGCGACCCCGCTGCAGATCGACCTGCACCTGATCCGCATGTCCGAGCATCAGACCAAGAACACCGCTGCCGAGCATATGGAGGCCTTCTATCGCCCGTTTCAGGAGGTGAAGGACCAGAAGTTCGACGGCCTCATCATCACCGGCGCCCCGATCGAGCATCTGCCCTTCGAAGAGGTCAGCTATTGGGACGAATTGTGCGAGGTCATGGACTGGACCCAGACCAACGTGCAGTCAACCTTTGGCGTCTGCTGGGGTGGGATGGCGCTGGCTTGGCATTTCTACCGTCTGCCCAAACACATGCTGAAAGCCAAGGCCTTCGGCTGCTTCCGGCATCGCAATCTAGCACCGGCATCGCCCTACCTGCGCGGCTTCTCGGATGACTTTGTCCTTCCAGTCAGCCGCTGGACCGAGATGCGCCAAGAGGACATCGACAAGGCAGGTCTGACCACGCTTCTGACCTCGCCCGAGACGGGGCCCTGCATGGTGGATGATCCGGCGCATCGCGCGGTCTACCTGATCAACCATCTGGAATATGACAGCGACACGCTGAAGCAGGAGTACGACCGCGACGTGGCGAACGGCACCCCGATCAACGTGCCGCTGAACTATTACCCCGACGACAATCCGGCGCGTCCGCCCTTGAACCGGTGGCGCAGCCATGCGCATCTGCTTTATGGCAACTGGATTAACGAGATCTACCAGTCGACGCCCTATGACATTGCGCAGATTGGCAACTAGCCTTCTCATCGCGGCGCTGGGGCTTGCCGGTGTCACCCACTGGCGGGCCGGGTCGCGTGAGGCGGCGGCCGAACTGGCCTATCCGCCGACCGGCGAATTCGTCGTCGTGGATGGTCTTCGCCTGCACTACGAGATCAAGGGCCAAGGCCCCGATCTGGTGATGATCCACGGAGCCAGCGGATCGTTGCGCGACCTGACGTTTTCCTTGCGCGACCGGTTGACCGACCGTTTTCGGGTGATCGTGATCGACCGTCCCGGCCTTGGCCATTCCGACCCGATGCCCGACAACAGCCTTGCGGCGCAGGCCCGGGTGATCAAGACGGCGGTGGCGCAGCTTGGCGTGACCGACCCGGTGGTCCTGGGCCAAAGCTATGGTGGCTCTGTGGCGCTGGCCTGGGCACTGGACGGGGGACCAAAGGCGCTGGTGCTGGTCGGCTCGCCCTCGCTGCCCTGGCCCGGCACTTTGGACATCTGGTATCGGATGACCACCACCGCCCCCGGTCGTGCGATCATTATTCCGCTGGCTTCGGCCTTCGTGCCGCAATCCTACATTTCAACGACGACCAAGGGCGTGTTTGCGCCCGATCCGGTGCCGCCGGGCTATGAAGACCATCTTGGCAGCGTCCTGGCATTGCGCCGCACGTCATTGGTTGCCAACACCGCGCAGGTCAACGGCTTGCGCGCCGAACTGGTGACGATGGCGCCGCTCTATCCCGGCCTTTCGCTGCCGGTCGAATTGATCCACGGCACGGAAGACACCATCGTGCCCCTGCACATCCACTCTGCCCCGCTTGCGGACCTGTTGCCGAACGCCACCCTGACCGTAATCGACGGCGCGGGCCACATGCCGCACCATTCGCATATCGATACAGTTGTGGCGGCAATCCTCTCCGCCGCATTGCGCTGACGCGCCCAATCGCCATACTGACCAAAACCAACCGGGAGGCCATCATGTCCCTGCCATTCGACGGCGCGATCAGCCAGTATTTCCGCGAAGGCGCGCCTGAAGCGGTGCGAAAAGCCATTGAAAAGGCGGGCAAGGATCAGATCTTGACCAAATCCTACCCCTACCGCGAAGAAATGAAGGGAAAGGATTATGACGCAAAGATGCAAGTGCTGCAGATCGAACTTGCCAAGATGCAGGCGGGGATCAAGGCCTCGGGGCAAAGACTGGTCGTGGTGTTCGAAGGCCGCGATGCTGCAGGCAAGGGCGGGGCCATCAAGGCGGTGACGGCGAACATGAATCCAAGGCAAGCCTATGTCGTGGCCTTGTCCAAACCGACCGAGCGTGAAAGTCATCAATGGTATTTCCAGCGCTACGTCGACTGGCTGCCCGCCAAAGGCGAAATCGCGCTCTTTGACCGCAGCTGGTACAACCGCGCGATGATCGAGCATGTCTTCGGCTTTTGCACCCCCGAAGACCGCAGCCGGTTCTTTCGCCAGCTTCCCGAATTCGAACAGATGATAACTGATGAAGGCATCATCTATCTTAAAATCTGGCTGGAGGTTGACCGGGCCGAGCAGCTGAAACGCTTTCTGGACCGCGAAGGCGATCTTCTCAAACAGTGGAAACTGTCAAAGATCGACGTCGACGGCCTGCCAAAGTGGGACGATTATTGCACGGCCATCGACGAGACAATGAAGAAGACCAACTTCCGGTCGGCCCCCTGGACCGTTATCCTGTCCGACGACAAGAAACGCGCCCGGCTTGCGGCGATCCAGACGATCCTGTCGGCGGTGGATTATGCCGGCAAGGACAAGGCGGCGGTGGGCACTCGGGACGACAAGATTTGCGGCGGTCCGGGGCTGCGGCCGAAAAGCTGATGAAACGCGGTTATCACCATGGCAACCTGCGACAGGCGCTGGTCGAAGCGGCACTGACGCTGATCGCCGCGAAGGGCCCGCAGGGCTTTACGCTGTCCGAGGCGGCCAAAGCCGCCGACGTGACCCCGGCGGCAGTCTACCGCCACTTTGCCGGCCGCGATGATCTTTTGGCCGAAGTCGCGCGGCAGGGGTTCGACATCTTTGCCGCCCTGCTGGAATTCGCCTACGAAGAGGGCCGCCCGACCGCCCTGGCCGCCTTCGAGGCGACCGGCCGCGCCTATCTTGCCTTTGCCCGAAAGTATCCCGGCCATTATCAGGCGATGTTCGAAAGCGGGCTGCAGCCAGGCAAACACCCGGACCTTGCGCAGGTTTCGGCAAAGGCCCGGGCCACGATGGACCGCGCCGCCGACCAGATCGCCCGGGCGCTGCCGACCGACAAGCGGCCACCTTCCAGCATGATTTCGGCCCATGTCTGGGCGACCAGCCACGGCGTCGTCGAACTTTACCTGCGCGGCAACGGCGGCCCGCAACCCTGGACGCCCGAGGACCTGCTGGAAACCGCGATCGGGATCTATCTGCGCGGTCTGGGCCTGTTGTCGCCCGATCACTGACAGCAGGATGCGTCCTGCAAGGTGGCATGGGGGCTAGCCCCCAAACCCCCAGAGTATTTGTGAAGAGAGCAATCGCATTTGCTCTTTTCAACAAATACTCCCGCGCGGCGCGCAATACCGAGCCGGTTGGCGCTTGCGCCAGAGGCGAGATCAAGGCTTGCAGCCGCGCGCGAATGCGCGGCTGCTCGATTTGGCGACCTAGCGGAAAAGAACCAGCGCCGAGGGGCTCCACGCCACCCTTACCTTGGTGCCCACGTCCAAAACCGGGCGGCCCGGCACGTTGCGCATCGACAGGCGCACCTCGACATCGGTGCCGCCAAGGTAGACATCGTAATAGGTCATGTCGCCGAAATAGATCACTTCGTCGATCACACCCTCGGTCTCGCGCTCGGGGGCTTTCTGGTCATCATATAGTAGCGTGAGCGTTTCGGGGCGCAGGCCGACAACCGGATCTTCGCCCGCGGGCGTCGGGGCCTGGGCGATGTCCAGCGCCACGCGGCCAAGGCCCTTGGCCTCGATCTCGACCTTGTCACCGGCTTCCGACAGGATCGTCGCGGGAATGAAGTTCATCGTGCCGATGAAATCCGCAACCTTTTTCGTAGCGGGCCTGCGATACAGCGTTTCGGGATCGGCCAGTTGGGCAATCTCGCCGTCGAACATCACCGCGATCCGGTCGGACATGACCAGCGCCTCTTCCTGATCATGGGTCACCAGAATGAAGGTGATGCCGACCTGGCGCTGCAGCTTGATCAGTTCGACCTGCATATGCTCGCGCATCTTCTTGTCGAGCGCGGACAGGGGTTCGTCCAGAAGCAGCACCTTGGGCTTCAGGATCAGCGCCCGCGCCAATGCCACCCGCTGGCGTTGCCCGCCCGACAGCGCATGCGCCGCCCGTTTGCCAAAGCCTTTCAGGCCGACCATCCCGAGCGCCTCGGCCACGGCCGCGGCCTTTTCATCTTTCGAGCGCGGGTCCTTGCGCAGACCGAAACCGACGTTTTCCTCGACGCTCATATGCGGGAAGATCGCATAGCTTTGGAACACCATGTTCGTCGGTCGCGTGTTCGCGGCCACGCTTGCCATGTCCTTGCCGTCGATCATGATCACGCCCGAGGAGATATCCTCGAACCCCGCAATCGTGCGCAAAAGCGTGGTCTTGCCGCAGCCCGAAGGCCCCAGCAGAGAGAAGAATTCCCCCGCCTTGATCGTGCCGTTGATGCCGCGCAGGGCATGGTAGTCGCCATAATACTTATGGACGTCCTTGAATTCGATCATCGTGGGTCGGTCGTCGGTTGTGGTCACAATAGGCCTCCGGAATCTTTGCCGCCGGCCTTGGCAATGCCACGGCGACGCATGTACTCGGCAAAGCCAAGCAGGATGATCGAGAACAGGACCAGCACCGTCCCCAGCGCCAGCATCGAGGGCACCTTGGCAGGAAAGCGGAATTGGCCGAAAATATAGACCGACAGGATCGGTTTGCCGGAGCCAAGGAAGTTCGCGATGATGAATTCGTCGAACGAGATGGTGAAGCAGATCAGGAAGCTGGCCATGATCCCCGGCATCACCAAGGGCAGCACGATCAGCCGGAAGGTCGACACCGCCGTCTCGCCAAGATCAAGCGAGGCTTCCTCAAGCGAGCGGTCCAGGGACTGGAAGGCCGAGGTCAGGATGGCGACGGCAAAGGGGGTGCAGATCAACACCTGCCCCACGATCACGGTGAACAGCGACAACTGGATGCCCAGTGACAACAGCACCACCAAAAGCGCCATCGCCACGATCATCTCGGGCAGAACCAGCGGCAGCATGATCATGCCCATGATCGGCGCCTTGCCCGGAAAATTGTAGCGCACCGAGGCGCGGGCGGCGAAAATCCCCAGGATGGTCGAGATCGACGAGACCGAGAACGCGATGATCAGGCTGTTTTTCGCCGCTGTGCGCAGGTTCTGGTCGGCCGCCATTTCGGCGAACCAATTCAACGTCAGACCCTTCAGCGGGAAGGCCACAACCTTGCTGTCATTGAAGGCAAAGATCGGCAGCAGCAGGATCGGGCCGTATAGAAACAGCAGGTAGAAAAGCGTGTAACCCTTGAGGATCGGGGCCTTTTTCATTTCTGTCCCCCGATATAGCGTTTGTTCCAAAGGACGAAAAGCACACTGACGATCCCGACCATCAGCATCGAGGCCACCGCAAACGCCGAGCCTTGCGGGAAGTTCTGCAGCTTCAGAAGCTGGATTTCGATGACGTTCGCAATCATCGGTTCCTTGCCGTCGCCGACAAGTTCGGGCGTTACATAGTCGCCAACCGTCGGGATAAAGACGATCAGTGCCGCGGCGATCACACCGGGCATCGACAGCGGCAAGGTTACCCGCAGGAAGGTGATCCAGCGGCTCTCGCCAAGGTCTTGGCCCGCCTCCAAGAGGCTGCGGTCCACCTTTTCAAGGCTGACGAAAATCGGCAGAACCGCAAAGGGCGCATAGGCATGGGCGAGCACGATGACGATCGACAACAGCGAATAGCTGGCGACGTTCAAGGGCGGCAACCCGATCGACGCCAGCGCAGAGTCGACGATACCGCCGTAGCCAAGGATAACGAACCACAGGCTGACCCGGATGATATAGCTGGTCCAGAACGGAATGGTGATCAGGAACAGCCACAGGCTTTTCCGCTCGGGTTTTACGTGGAAGCTGACGAAATAGGCGACCGGATAGGCCAGCATGACGGTGATGAAGGTCACTGTCAGCGCCACCAGCAGTGATTTCAGCATGATGTAGCCGTATTGGGCCTTGGTCCAAAGCTCGGCGTAGTTTTCTATCGTGATCGGCAGCGAAACATTGCCCCGCCCGCCGGTCAGGACCGAGTAGATCAGCACCGTCGCCAGCGGTACCGCCAGCAGCAGAATCACATATATCGCGGTCGGGCTGATCAGCTTAAGGCCGGCCCTGGCCTCGGAACCAAGCGGTTGCGCCATCTTTCCCCCTGTTCGGCCACGCTAGGGCGGCCTTGTCTTTTGATCAAATCTAGAACGACTGATCACGACAAAGCAAGAGGGACATCATCCCCCGCCAAAATCAAGCTTGGCGGGACGATATTCCGGGGGGGCCGGTGGACCGGCGGTCAGCTGGCGATGCGTTCGATCGCGATTGCCCGCTTTTTAAGCTCGTCATACAGCGTGGCCAACACGCGGATGCTGCCGACTGCAACGCGCAGTGCCTCGGAGATGCGGACCTCGGACGGGTCGGTTGACGCGACACGCCAGATCATCCGGCGGGTTACTCCATCATCATAGACGATTTCGGTGCCCCCGGCCCGGGTCTTGCGCCAGCCAAGGAAATCCGCCCCGCCATACGGTGCGTGAAAGGTCGATTGAAGTCCCATTTTCGGGCTCTCTTTTTTACTGCTCTGCCCCGAATCATGCGGCATGGGCAGGCATTCGGTCAACTCAAGATTGACCACATCCTTGTGACCGAATCATATTTGCAACAGGTTAAGACAATCGTCTCAACCCTTTGCCCAAACATGATTTTGCGCCACAACATGATCGTGTCCCACGGCGTGGTGTAGCTGGCCATGAAGATCTCCGCCATTTCGGGCGCGGGCCTGCTTGATCAGCGTGCCACGACGGGCAGGCTGATCGTTGGATCATCACTCAAAGGCGCCATGGTTTCCAGCGTCATG
>CAIXBE010000253.1 GCA_903917595.1 uncultured Rhodobacterales bacterium | reverse complement strand
TTGCAATGCCTTTGGCGGCATAATTGCGAATTCGTCCGGCCCGTTGGTGGTGGACCGTAGGTTCATCAAACGCGGCTCCCGATCAGAATTTCCACAAGCAGATAGCACGAAACACGCCATCCCAACCAGCGCAAGTGCCCACCTCGCCATCCGCATCCCTGATTCTGCCCCCGGTGGCACAAACCCCTCCCGGGTCTGCCTTTGCCACCTCTTACCGCAAAGCCTCAGGGTCGTCACGGGGTCTTTCCGCTCCGCCCGGCCTTGGGCTGCCCCTTGCCACTTTCCGAATTCGTCAGCAGCACCAACCCGACCGCCCCCAGAAACACCGCAATATCCGCGACATTGAATGCAAAGGGGTTTTCGATCCCGCAGCACGACATATTCAGAAAATCCGCGACCGCGCCATAGATGATCCTGTCCACCACATTGCCCAGCGCCCCGCCGATCAACAGACCGCCCGCCGCCTGCGCCCAGACCCCGCCCTGCTCGCGCCGGATCCAGATCCAGACCCAGCCCGAAATCCCCAAGGCCAGTGCCACCAGAAACCAGCGCGTCACCTCTGACCCATTGCCAAACAGGCCAAAGTTTATCCCGTCATTCCACGCCATACGGAACACAAGGTAAGGCGGCCAGACGTCAATCCCCAACAGATTGCGCAGATCCAGCCAGATCACCACAAAGTACTTGGTGATCTGGTCCAGCCCAAACACCGCCAGCGCCACCAGCGCCAGAACCCCGACCCGGTCCACGACAACTTGACTAAAATTTCGCTTCATTTCGGCCCAAATACTCCACGGGGGAAGACGCGATGGTTCCTTGAACCATTGCGTAGCGGGGGTGTGAAACCCCCGCACTGCCTCAATGCCGGAAATGCCGCTGGCCAGTAAAGACCATCGCCAATCCCGCCTCATCCGCCGCCGCGATCACGGCCGCATCATTCATTGACCCGCCGGGCTGGATCACCGCCACCGCCCCCGCCGCCGCCGCCGTCAGCAACCCGTCGGCAAAGGGAAAGAACGCATCCGACGCAACAACCGAGCCCACCGTAGGGCTGACCGTCAACCCAAGCGCATCAGCCATGTCGCCCGCCTTGCGCGCGGCGATCCGCGTAGAATCCACCCGACTCATCTGCCCCGCCCCGATGCCAACCGTCGCCCCGTCCTTGACGTAGACAATCGCGTTCGATTTGACATGCTTGGCGACCTTCCACGCAAACAGCATATCCGCCATCTGCGCATCGGTCGGCTGCACCTTCGTCACCACCCGCAAGTCCGACATGGGCAACCCGGCATAATCGCGGTCCTGCACCAGAAAGCCGCCAGCCACCTGTTTGAATGCCAGCCCCCCCGCCCTTGGGTCGGGCAGCGCCTTCGTCGTCAGCAACCGCAAATTCTTCTTCCCTGCAAACACCGCCCGCGCCGCCTCGGATGCGCCGGGCGCTATCACCACCTCGGTGAAAATCTTGACAATCTCCTCCGCCGTCTCCGCATCCAACGGCTGGTTCAGCGCCACGATCCCACCAAAGGCGCTGGTCTGGTCACAGGCATAGGCGCGCAAATACGCCTCCCGCAGCGTCGCAGCCTTGCCCACGCCACAAGGGTTTGCATGTTTGATGATCGCGCAAGTCGGCCCCTCGGAAAAC
>CAIXBE010000252.1 GCA_903917595.1 uncultured Rhodobacterales bacterium | reverse complement strand
TGGCGGTCAAGATCGGCCCGGCTTTGGCTGCGGGCAATACCGTGGTGCTGAAGGCGTCGGAGCATGCCTCGGTTGCGATGCTGGACTTTGGCCGCCTGATCGAAGCGGCAGGGTTTCCGCCCGGGGTCGTCAACATCGTGACTGGCCACAATGAGGTGGGACGGGCGCTGACCAGCCACCCGCTGGTGGCCCGCATTTCCTTTACCGGCGGGCCCAATGCCGCGCGGGCCATCGTGCGCAATTCGGCCGAGAACTTCGCCGAGGTGTCGCTGGAACTTGGGGGCAAGTCGCCCTTCATCGTGTTCGAGGATGCCGACATCGAAAGCGCCGTCAACGGCTCTGTCGCGGGGATTTTCGGGGCGACCGGGCAAAGCTGCGTGGCAGGCTCGCGGCTGATCATTCACGAAAGCGTCGCCGACGACTTTCTGGCCCGGATGGTGGCCATGGCCCGCACGATCCGCATCGGCGACCCCTTGGCTGAGGAAACCCAGATGGGGCCCTTGTGCACCGAAGGCCAGCTTGCCCACATCCAGAAACAGGTCGCGCTGGCGCAAGCAGAAGGCGGCACCGTCCTCGTTGGCGGCAAGCAGCCCCCGGGTATGGGTGGCACCTACTATGAACCCACCATCATCGACTGCCCCCGCCCCGACCTGACCATCGTCGACACCGAGCTGTTCGGTCCGGTCCTGTCGGTCCTGCGCTTCAAGACCGAAGCCGAGGCTATCCAATTGGCCAATGCGTCCGTGCATGGCCTCGCGGCGGGCATCTTCACCCTGAACGGCGCAAGGGCGATGCGGGTGGCGAAAGCCGTGCGTGCGGGCATCGTCTGGGTCAACACCTACCGCGTCGTCTCACCCATCGCGGCCTTTGGCGGGGTCAAGGGCTCGGGCTACGGACGCGAAAGCGGCTTTCAGGCAATGTATGACTACACGCGGCCCAAGACGATTTGGGTCAACACCTCCTCCGAGCCCATCGCCAACCCCTTCGTGATGCGCTGAACCAATCCCAAGGAGACGACAGATGAAATTCCAGCTTGCGATCAATATGGAGCGGATGGACGACAGCCTTGATATGAAGGATGTCGCACGCCACACGCTTGAGATGGTGCAGATGGCCGACAAGGGCGGCTTCAACATCGTCTGGGCGGCGGAACACCATGCGCTGGAAATGACCATCGCGCCCAATCCGTTCTCGATCCTGGCTTGGTGGGCCAACCATACCGACAATATCCGCCTTGGCACCGCCGTGATCGCAGCACCCTACTGGCATCCGATCAAGGCGGCGGGCGAAGCGGCGTTTGTCGACCTCATCTCGGGCGGGCGGCTGGAGTTCGGCATCGGCTCGGGTGCCTATCAGCGCGAATTCGACCGCATGCGCCCGGGCCTGAAGCAGACCGACGCCTGGCGCTACATGCAGGAAATGCTGCCGGTGATCCGCGCCCTGTGGCAGGGCGACCACGAGCATCAGGGCGAGAATTGGTCGTTCCCGATGTCGACCTCATGCCCCAAACCCTTGCAGAAAGAGGTCCCGGTCTGGGTCGCCGCCCGCGCCCCCATCACCTATGACTTCGCCGTCAAGCACGGCTGCAACATCCAGTCCTGGCCCCTGACCCGCGACATGTCGGAGGCCGAGACCTACATGGCCCGCATGGCCGAGGCGATGGCGAACAACCCCGGCAAGAAGCGCCCGACGATGGCGATGATGCGCCACACCGCGCTTTATGACCGCAAGGAAGACTGGATGGTCCCGGTGCGCGCCGCACAGCGCCAGTTGTCGCAGTTCGAGAACCTTTTCAAGAACATGGGCGACGTGGAAAACGGCTTTCCAAAGGCCATTCCCTTTGACCAGTTGGGAAACCGCGCCGAATATGACCCCGAGATGCTTTCACGCAACCTGATGTTCGGCACACCCGACGAGGTCATAGCAAAACTCAAGCTGTATGAGGCGCTGGGGGTGGACGCGTTCATCTACTACGCCAGCCTTGGCCTTGGTCTTGCCGAACAGAAACGCTCGCTGGAGCTGTTCTGCCGTGATGTCATCCCCGCCTTTGCCTGAGGGTCCCATGAACCATGTCGAGGTTGTCCGGCGCGGCCGGGTGCTGGAAGTCACGCTGTCTAAGCCCAAGGTCAACGCCATCGACCGGGCGATGAGCCAGGAGATGGGCGCGGCCTTCGCGCTTTTGCGCGACGATCCCGATCTGTGGTGCGCGATCCTGACCGGGGCGGGGGACCGGATATTTTCGGCTGGCTGGGATCTCAAGGCGCTGAACCAGGGTGACATGGCGCTGAACAACTGGTGGGAAGAAGACTACGGCGACGGCGGCTTTGCCGGGCTGACCGAAAACTGGAACCTGAACAAGCCGGTGATCTGTGCGCTGAACGGCATGGCGATCGGCGGCGGCTTCGAGATTGCGTTGTCCTGCGATCTGATAATCGCCGGGGACCATGTGACCTTTGGCCTGCCGGAAATGCCGCTGGGGATCGTGCCCGACGCCGGTGCCTTGCAACGCCTGCCGCGCCTGATCCCGCGCAACATTGCCAACGAGATGTTCTTTTTGGGCCGCAGGATGACCGCAGCCGAGGCCGCGCATTACGGCCTTGTCAACAAGGTGGTGCCGAAGGGTCAGGAACTGGCGGCGGCGCGCGAATGGGCCGACCAGATCGCCGCTTCGGCCCCCCTTGCCATGCAGACGGTCAAGGAGGTCGAACGTTCGATCCAGTGCCTGCCCTTGGAACGCGCCTTCGCCGAGATGCGGACCGGCCACCTGCCAACCTACCGGGCGATGCTGACCTCGGACGATGCCAAGGAGGGCGTGCGCGCCTTCGTCGAAAAACGTGATCCAGTCTTCAAGGGGCGCTGAGATGTATCCTGATCCGAAATCCGTCACCCGGGTGACCAGCCTTGGCGCAGGCCCCATTGGCGGCGGCTGGACCGCGCATTTTCTGGCGCGTGGTTATGACGTCACCGCCTATATCCACTCGATGGCCGAAGAAGCCGCGCTAAGGACGGTGATCGATACCGCGTGGATCAGCCTGACCGCACTTGGCCTTGCGCCGGGTGCCTCACGCGACCGGCTGCGGGTGATAGACAATCTTGCCGAAGCGGTCAAGGACGCCCAGTTCATCCAGGAAAGCGCGCCCGAGCGGCTGGAGATCAAGCAGGCGCTTTATGAACAACTGGGGCGGCTGGCGCCCCGCGATTGCGTGATCGGGTCCTCCACCTCGGGCCTGATGATGACGGATATTCAGGCCAAATGCCCGACGCCTGAACGTACGGTCATAGCCCACCCGTTCAATCCGCCCTACCTGTTGCCGCTGGTCGAGATTGTCGGCGGCAAGAAGACCGAACGTTCGGCGGTGGAATGGGCGGCAGAATTCTACAAGGTCGCGGGCAAGGCGCCCCTTGTCATGAAAAAGGAAATCCCCGGCTTCGTCGCCACCCGCCTGCAAGAGGCCTTGTGGCGTGAGGCGCTGCACATGGTTGCCAATGGCGAGGCCACGCCGGAGGATATCGATGTCGCCCTGATGAACGGGCCAGCGCCCCGTATGGCGGTGCAGGGGCAATGCATGGCCTTTCACGTTGCATGCGGCGAGGGCGGCATGGCTACCAACCTTGACCAGTTCGGTCCGGCACTGAAATGGCCCTGGACCCGGTTGGAGGCCCCCGAACTGACACAAGAGTTGCGCGACCGGATGGTCGATGGCTGCAACGCCATCGCGGGCGACCGGCATTTCACCGAAGTGGCCGCGACCCGCGACCGCGAAATCGTGGCGGTTCTGAAAGCGATCCGCGACGCGCGGTCATAGCTCCGGCCCGTCGTCCGGCCGCTTGCCGTCGCGCACGGCCCGGGCGGCGCGCTGGTGCAGAGTCTCAAGGTAACGTGTCAGCGTTCCAGGCCAAGACGGGGTCGCGTCCTTGGTCGGCCAGGCCTGCCGATAGTCGCTGGGCCTGCGGTCAAAGCACTTGCGGAACGCATAGGCGAAGTGCGAAAGCGTGTTGAAGCCGGTCGCTGTTGCAATCTCGCGCACCGTCAGCTTGGTCGAGATCAGCAGCACCCGCGCATGCTGCAACCGGACAAGCGTGCCGAACTGCACCACCGAACAGCCCACCCCGCGATGAAACTGCCGCTCCAGCTGGCGCTGCGAGATGCCAAGCGTTGCGGCAATCGCGGGCACGGTCAGGGGTTCGGGGATGTTCCGTTCGATCAGGGTGATCGCCTGCCGCAAGGTCGGGGCCAGTGTGTCGATGCCTTGCCCCAGCGTCCGGCGCTGCGGCGCGGTTGCAGGGCGGATCGGGTGGTGCAGCATCTGGTCGGCAACCTCGCCCGCCATGCTGTCGCCATGCGCGTCCCCGATCAGCTTGAGCATCAGGTCAACTCCGGCCAACCCGCCCGCGCAGGTCAGGACCTGATCGTCCATCGTATAGATCTGTTCGGTCAGCGCGATGTCGGGAAACTGCTCTTGAAACCCCGGCGCCCATGACCAGTGTGTGGCAAGTCTTGCCCCCGACAGAAGCCCAGCCCTGGCCACCAGATAGCAACCAAGCTCGACCGAGCAGATCCGCACCCCCTCACGCGCCTGACGGCGGATCCATGCGAAAAGCTCGCGGTTCTGATAATCCTCCGCCCCCCAACTGGCCAGCACAAACAAGGTTTCCCCGCGCCGGTTGCGGTCGGTGACCGGCTGCGCGGTGATCGAAAGCCCGTTCGAGGCGGTGATTTCCGTCCCGTCCATCGACAGGATGTCCCACTGATACAACGGGTGCGGGGCAAGATAATTCGCGATCCGCAACGGCTCGATCATGGTGATCAGCGTCGCCATGTTGAAGCGCGGCACAATGAGGAACGTCACCCGCGTCGCCACACCTGTCGCAAGGTCCCCGGAAGGGGGGGAGTGTCCGTCAATGATGCGATTTTTCGACATCATGGGATGATATCAGGCGAATTCCTGACAGGAAAGGGGCAGATGCGGATCAAGACTACCGGATAGCAGCACAGCACCCGCCGGGGAGTACCATGAATTTCGACGTCATTCTGACCTGCGCCGTGACCGGCGCGGGCGACACTGTCGGCAAAAGCAAGCACGTTCCGGTCACCCCGGAAGAGATCGCCCGCGAGGCAATAGAGGCCGCCCGCGCAGGCGCGTCGGTGGTGCATCTGCATGTCCGCGATCCGCAGACCGGCAAGGGCTCCCGCGATCCTGCGCTGTTCAAGGAAACCGTCGATCGGGTGCGCGCGTCTGGCGTCGACGTGGTGATCAACCTGACTGCCGGGATGGGTGGCGACTGGACGCCGGCCAAGGACAACTGGGCGATGCCGGGGCCGGGGACCGACATGATCGGCCCGGACGAACGGCTTGCGCATGTCAAGGAATGCCTGCCGGAAATCTGCTCGTTGGACTGCGGCACGCTGAACTTCGGCAATGACGACACGATTTATATCTCCACCCCGCCGATCCTGCGCCGGATGGCGGCGCTGACCAAGGAATGGGGGGTCAAGCCGGAACTTGAGGTTTTCGAGCTTGGCCATATCCGCTTTGCCAAGGCGATGTATGCCGAGGGTCTTCTGGCTGATCCGCCGATGTTCCAACTGTGCCTTGGCATTCCGTGGGGTGCCGATCAGACGGTCGAGATCATGGCCGCGATGAAGGCGCAGCTTCCCCCCGGCGCAAGCTGGGCCAGTTTCGGCATCAGCCGGATGCAGATGCCGATGGCCGCCGCCGCCGTGGCGCTGGGTGGTAACGTGCGGGTCGGGCTGGAGGACAACCTGTTCCTTGACCGTGGCGTCCTTGCCACCAACGCCCAGCTTGTAACGCGCGCCCGCACGATCATTGAAAGCATGGGTGCCCGCGTGCTGACCCCGCAGGAAGCGCGCAACAAGCTGAACCTGCGCGGAGCCGCAACCTGATGGGCGCGGACCCGGCCTCGGGCGGGCTTATGCTGCGCGGGCTGGTCAAGCGCTATGGCGCGGTCGAGGCGGTGGCCGGGATCGACCTTGAAATTAGGCGGGGCGAGTTTCTGACCCTGCTTGGCCCCTCGGGATCGGGCAAGACCACGCTTCTGATGATGATCGCGGGCTTTCAGGATGCGACCGAAGGCGAGATCCTGCTGGACGGCCAGCCGATCACCGCGACCCCGGCGGAAAAGCGCAATTTCGGCATGGTGTTTCAGGGCTATGCGCTGTTCCCGCACATGACGGTGCGCGACAACATCGGCTATGCGCTGTCGGTTCGCCACCGTCCCAAGCCCGAGATTGCCGCGCGTGTGGCCGAAATGCTGGAGCTTGTGCAGCTTCAGGGCATGGATGACCGCCTGCCTGCGCAGCTTTCGGGCGGCCAGCAGCAGCGCGTGGCGCTGGCCCGGGCGCTGGTCTTCTCGCCCCCAGTCCTTTTGCTGGACGAACCCTTGGGCGCCTTGGACCGCAAGCTGCGGATCGAAGTGCAGGAGCAATTGAAGGACCTGCACCGGCGGGTCGGCACCACCTTTGTCTATGTCACCCATGATCAGGAAGAGGCGCTGTCGATGTCGGACCGCGTGGTGATCATGCGGGCGGGCAGGATCGAACAGGTCGGCACGCCCGAGGATCTTTACACCCGGCCCCGCACCGAATTTGCTGCCTCGTTTCTGGGTAAAAGCAATTTCATCGACCGGGATGGCCGCCGCTTTTCGATCAGGCCAGAGCGGATCGACCTTCTGCCCTTAGGCGCGGGCCGGTCCCGGGGGCGGGTGCTGTCGCTCAGCTATTTTGGGCCATTGTTGAAATACCGGATCGAAACCCCGGACCATGGGGTGCTTGAGGTGGATGTCGATGCCTGGCGTGGCGGGGTGGCACTGGCCGCCGGTGCCGAGGTGGGCCTTGACTGGACGGACGAGGCGGCGATGCCGCTGGAAAAGTGAACCGAAACAGGCAGGGACCCCTGTCTGAATGATAAAACGGGAGGCAACTCCCCCAACCTGGAGGACGACCAATGCAAGACAAGCAGTTCATGCGCGAAACGGTCACCGAGGCCGCCCATGCCTTCCGCGCTGGGCGGTTGGACCGCCGGAGTTTCCTGGCCCTGTGCGGCATGGCCGGTGTGGCGCTGCCATCGGTTCTGGCTGGCCGCGCCGAAGCGGCGGCCGGTGAGATCGTCATGTGGAACTGGGGCGGCCAGTCCGAGGAATGCCACGGCTCGGCCATCGGCGCGCCCTTCACGGCGGAAACCGGCATTCCGTTGAAGTTCGACACGTCTGGCCCCCTGCAAGGCAAGATCAAGGAGATGGTCGACAGCGGCAACGTCACCGCCGATGTCTGCGACGCCGACCTCTTTGACGCCGTGGCTCTGGGCGCAACAGGGCATCTGGAACCGATCGACTATGCCGTCGTCAGCAAGGACAAGACCTTGCCGGGTTACGCGCTGGAGTTCGGCACCTCGATCATCCTTTATGGCTATGCTTTCATGTATGACACCGAGGCCTATCCCGATGGCGCCCCGACCAGCTGGACGGATTTCTTCGATGTCGCCAAGTTCCCCGGCATGCGGTCGCTGTACAAATGGGCCAACGGCTCGCTTGAGGCTGCATTGATGGCCGATGGTGTGGCGCGCGATGCGCTTTACCCGCTGGACCTTGACCGGGCGCTGGCCAGGATCACCGCGATCAAGGACAGCACGATCTACTGGGGTTCCGGGTCTGAAGCGCATGACATGATCGTCAACGGTGAAGTGTCGATGGGCATGGTCTGGCAGAACCGGGGCCGCAACATCGAGCAGGAAACCAACGGTCGTTACAAGATGGTGATGAACGGCGCCATCGCGATGCCGGGGGCCTATATCGTGCCGAAGGGCAACGCCGGTGGCGTTGAGGCGGTGATGAAGTTCATCGCCGTGTCGCAGTCGGTTGACGCGCAACTGGGCCTGTTTTCCTGCCTTGGCATGACGCCGACCAACTCGGAAGCTGTGGCCATGCTGTCGGCCGAAGATGCGCCCTATGCCATCACGTCCGAGGCGAACATGGCCGTCATCGCGCTGAACGATCCGACATGGTGGGGTCAGAACACCGATGCCGCCGTGAACGCCTTCCTTGAGGCGATCAGCTAAGCCGCCAACCCTTCCTGCGGCGGCGCGCTTTCCCGCTGCCGCAGGGTCCTATCCCCCAACCCCCGCAAGGCCATGACCCGCACCCAACGCCTTAATCCTGCATGGTTCCTGGTGGCACCCCTGCTGGCGCTGGTCGCGGTCATGTTTGCTGGGCCCTTGGTCAATATCCTATGGCTAAGCTTTACCGACCCTGAACCGGGGATCGCGAACTATGCCGCTCTGATCGAAAAGGCAAGCCTGCAGAAACTCCTCTGGACCACGCTGCGGGTCTGCCTGATCACCACCGTCCTGTCGGTGGTCCTTGGCTATTCCATCGCTTACGCCATGGCCAACGTGGCCGAGTCTTCGCGGCAAAGGATGATGCTGTTCATCCTTATTTCCTTCTGGATTTCCGTCCTTGTCCGCACATTCTCATGGATCATGCTTCTGGGCCGCAACGGGCTTTTGAACAACGGGCTGATCGAACTCGGCCTGATTTCTGAACCCATCGCTTTTGTCCGCAATGAGTTGGGCGTGCTGATCGGCATGGTCCACTACATGATCCCCTATGCCGTCCTGCCAATCCTCGCGGCGATGCAGGGCATCGACGGGCGCGTTCTGCAAGCCTCGCGCAATCTGGGGGCCAGCCCGGCGCAGACCTTCTGGCGGGTCTATCTGCCGCTGACCAAGCCCGGGGTCATTGCCGGGGCGCTGCTGGTCTTCATCCTGTCGCTTGGCTTTTACGTCACGCCTGCAATCCTTGGTGGCGGCAAGGTGCTGATGGTGGCCGAATACATCTCGGTCCAGGTCCTGATCACGCTGAAATGGGGCACGGCGGCGATGCTGGCGGTTCTGATGCTGGGGTCGGTGCTGGGGCTGCTTTACGTCCTGTCGCGCTTCATGAAGCTGTCGGCGGCGCTGGGCGGGGGGCGGACATGACCCCGGCCCGTCTGAACCACATCATTGCTTGGAGCCTGCTGGTCTTCCTTGTCGCCCCGGCGCTGATTGCCATTCCGGTCTCGCTGACGACCGAAAACTACCTGTCGCTGCCTTGGGACGGCATCTCGCTGCAATATTACCGCGAGGTGTTCAATTCGCCCGAATGGATGTCGTCCTTCCTGCAAAGCACGGTGATCGGTCTGACCTCGGCGGCGCTGGCCACGGTTGTCGGCACCCTTGCCGCCGTCGGCCTCTGGCGGCTGTCCAGCCGGTGGGGAGAGGTCGTACGCGGTCTTCTGCTGCTGCCGCTGGTGATCCCGCCGATCATCGCGGCCATGGCCTTTTACCGGCTTTTCGTGCCCTTGGGCCTGATCGACAGCTACCTCGGCCTGATCCTAGCCCATGCAGTCCTTGCCGCCCCCTTGGTTCTGATCACCGTCGGCGCCTCACTGGCCGGGTTCGACCGTCGGCTGGAGCAAGCCTCTCGCAACCTTGGGGCCAGTTCCGCCCAGACGCTGTGGCGGGTGATCCTGCCCTCCATCCGTCCTGGCGTCATTTCGGGCGCGGTCTTTGCCTTCATCGCCTCGTGGGATGAGATCGTCGTCACGCTATTCCTGTCCAAGTTCACCGTCTACACCCTGCCGCGTCGCATGTGGAACGGCATCCGCGAAAACACCGACCCCGCCGTCGCCGCCGCTGCCGTCATCCTTCTTGGTGTCACATTCGCGGCCTTCCTGATCTGGGGCATCGCGCAACGCCGCGCCGCCAAGCCGCAAAGCAAGTCGACATGACCACGCATTTCAACCTTGATACCGAGACCCGGATGATCGTCGACACCGTTCGCGGCTTTGTCGAAGGCGAACTGCAACCGCATGAGGATATGGTCGATCTTGGCGGCTTCGTCCCCGAGGACCTGGGCCGCGAGATCGAGGCCAAGGCCAAGGCGCTGGGCCTTTATGCCGCAAACCAGCCCGAAGCGGTGGGCGGCGGCGGCCTGTCGATGAAGGCGCAAAGCCTGGTCGAGCGTGAATACGGCAAGACCAGCCACGCGCTGCATTCCTGGATCGCCCGACCGACCGAGCTTTTGCTGGCCTGTGAGGGTGACCAGCGCGACACTTACCTCTACCCTTGCATCACTGGGGAGAAGCGGGAACTTTTCGCCCTCACCGAACCCGATGCCGGATCGGACGCGATGGGGATGAAGTCGAACGCCCGCAGGGATGGGGTGGACTGGATTTTGAACGGGTCCAAGCACTTCATCTCCGGCCCTTGCATGCCCGATTTTGCCATCGTCTTCGCGGCCACCGGTTTTGATGAGACCAAGCGCGGTCCCCGGAAGCGTGTCACGGCGTTTCTTGTCGATGTCGGCACCCCCGGTTTCGACATTCGCGAAGGCAACAAGTCGGTCAGCTATCGCGGCTACAAGACCTGGCAGCTTGCCTTCAACGATGTGCGGCTTGGGCCGGGTCAGGTGTTGGGAGAGGAAGGCAAGGGGTTCGACCTTGCCGGTCAATGGCTGACCATGGGCCGGGTCTGGGTTGGCACCTCGTGCTGCGGGAAGGCGGAACGCATCCTTGCCATGGCCAGCGACTGGGCCGCCAACCGCAAGCAGTTCGGCCAACCGATCGGCCAGTTTCAAGGCACCGGCTTCAAGCTGGCCGACATGGCGCTTGGCCTGCGCGCGGGGGACCTTCTGGTTGCCGATGCGGTCGAACGCGCCGAGGCAGGCATCCTGACCGATGCCGATGTCTCGATGGTCAAGCTTTACTGCTCGGAAATGGTCAACCGTGCGGCCGACGACTGCGTGCAGATCTTCGGCGGCATGGGTCTGGTCGAGGAAATGCCGGTCCAGCGCCTGTGGCGTGAGGCGCGGCTGGAGCGGATCTGGGATGGCACCTCCGAGATTCAGCGGCATATCATCTCCCGGTCCATCCTTAGGCCGCTTGGCGCATGACCCCGGCGCAGCGTGACAATCTGCGGCGGCTTTTGTCGCCCCGCCACATCGCCTTTGTCGGCGGCCGCGACTGTCTGACCGCAATGGGCGAGGCGGCGCGGCGCGGTTTCAAGGGTGCGATCTGGCCGGTGAACCCGTCGCGGGCCCAGATGCGCGGGCATCCCTGCTTTGCATCCATTGATGACCTGCCCGAGGCACCGGATGCGGTTTTCCTTGCAGTGCCCGCGCTCGCCGCCATCGAGGTCACCCGCGGCCTTTCTCAAAGAGGCGCGGGCGGGATCGTCTGCTACAGCGCCGGTTTTCGGGAAGCCGGGGGCGATGGCGCGGCGATGGAGGCGGCCTTGGTCGAAGCGGCGGGCGACCTCGCCCTGATCGGCCCTAACTGCTATGGCGCGATCAATTATCTGTCGAACACGGCCCTTTGGCCCTTTGCCCATGGCGGCGGTTGTCCAAACGGGTTCGGCGCGGCCATCATCACCCAGTCGGGGATGCTGTCGTCCGACATCACCATGTCGCAGCGCGGGTTGCCGCTGACCCACATGATTTCCTGCGGCAATCAGGCGGCGCTGTCGCTTGAGGACTACCTTGATTTCCTGATCGACGAACCGGGGGTGCGGGCGGTCGGATTGCATATCGAGGGCTTGCGCTCGGTCGCGCGGTTCCATGATGCGGCGCTTCGTGCCAATGCGCGGGGCATTCCGGTGGTCGCCCTGAAATCCGGGGCGTCGCGCATCGGGGCGGCGCTGACGGTAAGCCATACCGGGTCCCTGTCCGGGTCGGATGCGCTGTATGACGCGCTGTTCGCCCGCTGCGGGGTGATCCGGGTCGAAACCCCGCCCGAGCTGATGGAAACGCTGAAGTTTCTGGTCCTTGGCGGCGTTCCGTCCGCTAACCGGGTCGCTGGCTTCACCTGTTCGGGGGGCGGGGCTGCGATGCTGGCCGACTGGGCCGAGAAGATCGGGTTGACCTTCCCGCCGGTGCCCGATGCCAACCGGGCGGCCTTGGCCACCCTTTTGCCAACGATTGCCACAGTGTCGAACCCGCTGGATTACACCACCCCGATCTGGGGCGATCCTGTGCGCACCGGCCCGGTTTTTGCCGAGGCGATGGACCAGACGGACGCCGCCGCCGCAGTGCTGGTGCAGGACTATCCGGCGCCGGGCCTTGACGAAAGCCAAGTCTACTATCGCAGCGACGCCGGGGCCTTGATCGCCGCCGCCAAGGCACGCGGCCTGCCCGTGGCTGTGCTGGCGACGCTGCATGAAAACATGGACCCCGCCACCCGGGACTGGCTGGTGGCCCAAGGCTGCGCGCCGCTCTTGGGGATCAGTGAGGGGTTGGGTGCCGTCCGTGCCGCGATCTGGTGGGGTGAGCGCCGGAACGCCATCGCCAAGGCCCCGCCAGCGCCGCTGCACCCCGCGCGGACCGGCCCCTTGCGCGCCCTTACCGAAGCGGAGAGCAAGGCCAATCTTGCAGCCGGGGGATTGCCGGTGCCGGTGTCGCGGTCAAGCGGGCTGGCCGGTATCATGGATGCCACCCGGGACCTGCGGTTCCCAGTGGCGCTGAAGATGATCGGCCCCCGGCTGGCCCACAAGTCCGAAGCTGGTGCCGTGGCGTTGGGCCTTGCTGATCCGGGCGCGGTCATCGCGGCTGCTGGCAAGATGACTGCCGCCGTCGCTGCCCATGATCCACTTGCCGTGACCGACCAGTTCCTGATCGAGGAGATGGTCCCGAAACCGGCAGCCGAGCTTCTAGTCTCGTTGCGCCGCGACCCCGAGTTTGGCCCCGCCCTGACGATTGCCGCTGGCGGCGTGCTGGTCGAGCTGTTGCAGGACAGCGTCAACCTTCTGCTACCCGCAAGCCCGGACGATATCGGTGCCGCGCTTGCCAGCTTGCGGTTGGCCCCGCTTCTTGACGGCTATCGCGGTGCGGCGGGTGCCGACAGGGCAGCGCTGGTGGCCACCATCGACCAGCTGCAGGCCCTGTTCCTGGACGACAGCGATCTGTTTGAAATCGAGATCAACCCGCTGTTCGCCGGACCGACCGGTACCATCATCGTCGATGCGCTGATCCACACCCTCGCCTGACAGCCAGCGGGGCTGGCGCATTCCCCCTATCACGGGCGGCGCAATTCCACGATCTCGCGGACGAAGGTGTAATCGTGATAGCCCAGCCGCGCGACGGGGGTATAGCGGGTGGGATCGAAGCGCCCGTCCACCAGACAATCGTCGCGTAGATGGACGCCGATCACCTCACCCACCAGCAGACGTTCGTCTCCCAGAAGATCGACCAGTTTGACCACGCGGCATTCCAGCGTCGCAGGCGCATTCGCCACGCGCGGGCAGTCGATGGCCACGCATTCCGCCTTGGCGACATTCGCGGCCAGAAATTCATCCGTCCCGCGCGGAAACCTGGCCGAGGTCGCGTTCATCGCCTGCAATGCGGATTCCTGCACCACATTGACCGCGAAAACCCCGCTTTCCACCGCATTGGCCATGCTGTCGGCGAAGTCCCCGGCGAACATCACTTGCGGCGGGTGATAGCCGACGGCGTTGAAAAACGAATAGGGCGCAAGGTTGTCGCCGGTGCTGGCGCGGGTGGAAATCCAGGCGATGGGCCGGGGCGAGACAATAGAGGAAAACGGGCTGTGCGGCAGACCGTGGCCATCGGCGGGGCGGTAGAACATCGGGCGGGCCTTTCACAAATTGATCCCAAACCTGCGTCATGTTACCGCCCGGTTCCAGAAGATTCGCGCGCGGCTGCAATGCTGTGCCCATCGGGTGGGGAAAGCAGACGCGTGTACCGGCTTGAAGAAGAAACAGAGGCGGATTGGTGGGAGGTCGAGGCGCTTTATGACCTTTGCTTTGCCCCCGGCCGCACCGCCTTGTCGTCCTACCGTCTGCGCGAGGGGGTGCCGACGATTGCGCCCCTGTGCCTGACCCTGCGCGACGATGACGGGACGCTGGCCGCCGTCATCCGCTATTGGCCAGCCTTGGTGGGCGAAGAGGATGTGCTGCTTCTGGGCCCGATTGCCGTGCATCCCACTCATCAGGGCGAGGGGTTGGGGGCGCTCTTGATCAACGAAAGCCTCGCAAACGCCCGGCGTCTGGGTTGGGAGAGGGTGATGCTGGTCGGCGACGCGCCCTATTACGCGCGCTTTGGCTTTGAACGGCTGGCGGGCGTCGACATGCCACCGCCAACGAACCCCGACCGGGTGCTGGGCCTCGCGCTGAAGCCCGGAGCCTGGGCTGGTGTTGCGGGTGCGGTCACCAAAGCGACCTGACGGGATTGCGCGGCGCGCAGGGGTCCCCATATTGCGGGCATGGACCAGATGCTTCCCGCTGTGCAGACACCGACGCTTGCGGCCGATATCGCCGCCCTTGCCGCCCGCTACCGCCGGGCGAATGGCCCGGTCATGCGGCTATTGAACCGACTGGGCGGCCGGTTGGAAGCCCAGTTTGACGCCCTGCCCGAAGGTTGGCGGCGGCAGGTTGAACAGGCAACGGCCCGGGCGTTGGAAACTTCGTATCTGATGGCAGGAAAGGCCCCCGATCTGGGCGACCGGCTGCCCTTTGCCGCCGCGATGGTCAGCGGGGCCGCAGGCGGGGCCGGGGGGCTGGTGACCTCGGTTGCCGAGATCCCGCTTACGGTGACGTTGTTTTTCAACACCATCCGCGCCGTCGCGCGGGAGGCGGGATTCGACCCCGACACCGACGCGGTGCGGGCCGAATGTCTGGCTGTCTTTGCTGCTGGCAGTCCGGTCGAGGGGGACGACGGGGTCAACACCTCGTTTCTGACGGCGCGGCTGACTCTCACCGGAGCGGCATTGCAAAGCCTGATCACCACGATTGCGCCACGGCTGGCGCTGGTGCTGGGCCAGAAACTGGCGGCGCAGGCGGTGCCTGTCATTGGCGCGGTGTCGGGGGCGGGTTTGAACGCGGCCTACCTTGGTTATTACCGCGAACTGGCAAGGGTGCGCTTCGGGCTGCTGAGGCTGGCCGAAACCCATGGGGCCGACATCGTGCAAAGCGAGTTTCGTCTGGCCGTCACGCCGCCCCGGATCATCCACGCCTGACCCCTTTCCCCCAAATTTTCTTGCCGAAAAATCTTGGGTTGCGCTGCCGTTGCGGATAGACCCGTGGGCAACCGGGGGACGACCATGGGCACCGACATCATTGCGAAACTGAAACAGCACGGGGCGGTTCCGGGCCGGGTCTGGCTGCAGGATGCAGTGACCTATGTCGATCTTCTGGCCGATACCGGGCGGGTGGCCAATGCGCTGGCCGACCTTGGTCTGGCCAAGGGGGACCGGCTGCTCTTGCAGGTCGAAAAATGCGAGGCGGTGCTGACGATCTATCTTGCCTGTCTGCGCCTCGGGGTGGTCTTTCTGCCAGTGAACCCCGGCTATACCGTGCCCGAGACCGCGCATTTCCTGACCGACGCTTCCCCCGCCCTGGCCGTGACCGACCCGGCTCGGGTTGCCGGGCTGGCTGCCCTTGGGGCGCGGGTGATGGCTTTGCCGGACCTTCTGGCGCTTGCGGGTGAGCAGGCAGCAAGCTTCGCCGATCCGTCGCATGGGCCGGATGATCTGGCGGCGGTGCTGTATACTTCGGGCACGACCGGGCGGTCGAAGGGCGTGATGCTGAGCCGTGAAAATCTGGCGTCGAACGCCGAGACCTTGGTCGCGCTTTGGCGGTTCACTGCGGGCGATGTGCTGCTGCATGTGCTGCCGGTCTTTCACACCCACGGGCTGTTTGTCGCGACCAATTGCGTGCTGTGGGCCGGGGCCTCGATGATCTTTCAGCGTTCCTTCAGCCCCGGTCAGGTGCTGGAAGCCTTGCCCCGCGCCAGCGTGTTGATGGGGGTGCCGACGTTCTACACCCGGCTGCTGGCCGATCCCCGGCTTGACCGTTCCGCGACCACCCACATCCGGCTGTTCATCAGCGGGTCGGCCCCCTTGTCCCCCGCGACCCATGCGGAATGGCGGGACCGGACCGGGCATGCGATTCTGGAACGCTACGGGATGACCGAAACCAACATGATCACCTCGAACCCCTATGACGGCGACCGGCGGGCGGGGACTGTGGGGATGCCTCTCCCCGGGGTCGAGGTGCGCGTGACGGCCGGGGATGGGACCGTGCTGCCGCAGGGCGAGGCGGGCGCGATCGAGGTGCGGGGACCGAACGTTTTCCACGGCTATTGGAAGCTGCCGGAAAAGACCGCCGAGGAATTCCGCAACGGCTGGTTCATCACCGGCGACATGGGGGCCTTTGATCCGGACGGCTATCTGTCGATCCTGGGACGGGGCAAGGATCTGGTGATCACCGGCGGCCTGAACGTCTATCCTGCCGAGGTCGAGGCGGCGCTGGATGATCTTCCGGGGGTGGCAGAGTCGGCGGTGATCGGCGTGCCGCATCCCGATTTCGGCGAGGCGGTGGTGGCCTGCGTGGTGGGTCGGATCGACCCCGAAGCGGTGCGCTTGGCGCTGCGCGACAGGCTGGCGGCCTTCAAGATCCCAAAGCGGGTGCTGGTGCTGGACGCCTTGCCAAGAAATGCGATGGGCAAGGTCCAGAAGGCCGAGTTGCGCAAAGCCCATGCCGGGATGTTCACAGGCTGACGCGGGTCAGGACAGACTGCGAAAGACGGCGCGGGCTTCGGCGACCAGAAGGCGCATCAGATCGGTGGCCGGCAGCGGGCGGTTAAGGCGGGCGGCCTGACCGTAAAGGTGAAACGACGCGACGTCGTCTTGTCCGACCTCCAACATCGGGTCGGTCAGGCCGTAAAGCTGGAGGAATGCAGGCAAGGGCTCGCGTGTGGCTTCCATCGCCGTGGCATAGGCCGAGCGGTAGGCGCGGGCCGAGCGTCCGGAAACTGCATCGGTCATCATCGTGTCCGTCTCGGTCGCGCGGGCCAAGAGCGTGCGGCGGGCGGGGTCGGTCCCAGCTTCGGGGCAAGAGAGGAACGCGGTGCCCATCTGCACGCCAGCCGCCCCAAGGGCAAAGGCGGCGGCAATGCCGCGCCCGTCGCCGATGCCACCTGCAGCGATGACTGGCAGGCTGACGGCATCGACGATCTGCGGCACCAGCGCCATGGTGCCCACGCCTTGCGCCGGGGCGGTGGGCTGGTGCGAGCCGCGATGGCCGCCCGCTTCATACCCTTGGGCGATGATAGCGTCGATGCCTGCGGCCTCCAGCGCCTGTGCCTCGACCACGGTGGTTGCGGTGCTGAGGATAAGGATTCCAGCAGCCTTGAGCGCGGCAAGGGCGGGGGCGGGGGGCAGGCCGAAGTGAAAGCTGACCACGGCAGGGCGCAGGTCCAACAAGAGGGCAAGGCGGGTTTCGTCGAAGGACGGGCCTAGATCGGGCAGCGTTTCGGGTGGGTCACCAAGGCCAAGCGTGGCGTACCATGGCCGCAGGCGGTCGCGGGTCCGGGCAAGGACGGCGGGGTCGGTGACCGGGGCGTCGCCCACGAAGAAGTTGAGGTTGAACGGTTGGTTCGTCCGCCCGCGCAGATCGGCTACCGCGCTGGTAATCTGGTCGGGGGTCATCTCGGCGCTGCCAAGCGCGCCCAAGCCGCCGGCATTGCTGACCTCGGCTGCCAGTGCCGCTGTGGCGGCCCCGGCCATCGGGGATTGCAGGATCGGGTGGTCGATGTGCAGAAGATCGGTCAGGCGTCGGTCGGGCCACATTGTCGGGCGTCCTTCCAATGAAAGCGGCGCGTCAGACGGGCAGAAGCGTCGCGATGAAGTTCTGGAACGTCTGCGGATAGTGTCTCTGCATCGCGGCCCAGCTGGTGGCAAAGCCGGGTTTGGCCAGTTTGGCCGTCATCGCATTGGCATAGGCCTGCCAGACCTCGGCATCGATCAGGCCCTGTTCGTGCTGCTTGAAGGCGCTGTAATGAAGCGACATGTAGCTTTGCACCACCATGTCGAACTTGAAACAGTCATCGGGGGTCAGGCTCTTGTAATCCAGCGAGCCTTTGACGAAGAGGGCTGCATTGTCGACCAGAATTGCATAGACCGCCTGCTCGAAGTTCATCAACGAATGGACAGTCGCGCCTTCGATTGCCAGAGCATTGCGTCGGACCTCATGGATCAGGAAGTAGACCGAGACAAAGCCGCCCAGCACACCAAGGACGGTAGCAACTGCACCGATCACGTCCCAGTTCATTGCATGCCACATTCCCGAACCTCACTCTCCAACGGTTGACAACCACTCCATCAGCGCAGGCCTTGCGTTTTCTGCCCCGTCTGCCCGGGCGCGGTCGATGACGGCGCGGGCATCCACCAGACTGACGCGGCGCAAAAGCGCCTTGACCGGGCCGACCGAAGCCGGGCGCATCGACAGGCTGCGGAAACCGATGGCGGCCAGCGCGAGGGCCTCGATCGGGCGGCCGGCATCTTCGCCGCAGAAGGACAAGGGCGTGTCCGTCTCGGCGCAGCGCGCAATGATCTGTTCCAGAAAGGTCAGGAACGTCAGGTTCAGCGTGTCATAGCGGCGGCGCACCAGTTCATTCTCGCGGTCGGCGGCAAAGAAGAACTGCTTGAGGTCATTGCCCCCGACCGAGATGAAATCGGTCAGCTCGAAAAACGCCTTGGACGCATAGGCCAGCGAGGGCGTCTCCATCATCGCGCCGATTTCCAGCGACGCGGGCACCGGATGGCCCAGCGATTTCTCGCGGTGCAACTCGCGCAGGACATGGCTGCGGGCGGCCTGAAACTCGCTCATTTCGGTGATCAGCGGGAACATGACGGTCAAGGGCCGCCCGTTTGCGGCCCGGATCAGGGCCTGGATCTGCATCCGCATCACGCCGGGCTTGTCCAGGCCAACCCGCACTGCGCGCCAGCCCATTGCCGGGTTCGGTTCCTCGGGCGGCTTCATGTAGGGCAGCACCTTGTCCGACCCGATGTCCAGCGTGCGGAAGGCAACGCGCTTGCCCTTGGCCGCATCCATGACACGGGTGTAAAGCGCGGCCAGTTCTGCCCGTTGCGGCATCTTTGATCGCACAAGGAACTGAAGCTCGGTGCGAAACAGGCCCACACCCTCAGCCCCCGAGCCGTCAAGGCTGGGCAAGTCGGCCATCAGCCCCGCGTTCATGTGGAGCGCAATCGTCGTACCGCAGAGGGTGGTCGCAGGCAGGCCGCGAAGCGAGGCGTAACGCTTCTGCGCCTCGGCCTGCATGGCAATCTTGTCGCGAAAGGCGTTGGCGACAGCGTCCTCGGGGCGCAGGTGCACGATGCCCTGATCGCCGTCGACCAGAATGTGGTCGCCGTTCAGCGCCTCGGCGACGATGCGGCTGGCATTGACCACCAAGGGGATCGCCAGAGCGCGTGCGACGATGGCGGCATGGCTGCCGACCGATCCTTCCTCCAGCACCACGCCCTTCAATTTGCGGCCATATTCCAAGAGTTCCGCCGGGCCGATGTTGCGGGCGACAAGGACCGGGTTTTCCGGCATCTCGGCCCCGGTGTCGCGGCCCTGACCCGTCAGGATGCGCAGCAGGCGGTTCGACAGGTCGTCAAGGTCCTGCAATCGTTCGCGCAGGTACTGGTCCGGCACCTGTTCCATTCGGCTACGGGCGGCGGATTGTTCCTTTTCCACAGCGGCTTCGGCGGAAAGGCCCAGCATGATGTCTTCCTCCATCCGCCGCAGCCAGCCACGGGAATGGGCGAACATCCGGTAGGCCTCCATGACCTGCTTTTGTTCCTTGTCCAGTTGCTCGGCCTCGAACAGATCGTCGATGGACACCCGCAACTCGCCCACCGCAGCGCGGATGCGGTCGATCTCGGTGATCGGATCATCGGCCACCGGGTTCGTGATCACGACGCGGGGTTCATGCAGCCAGACCCGGCCTTCCGCGGCGCCCTCCTGACCGCTGGTCGCCCGGATCATCACCGGCTGCTTGTGCAAGGCCCGCATGCCGCCTTCTTCACCGACAAATGCACCCAGTTCGGTCATCTCGGCCAGCACCATAGCCACCACGTCCAGCGCATAGATCTCGTCTTCAGTGAACTGCCGCGCGGTTTTGGACTGGACGACCAACACGCCCAGTTTTTCGCCGACCCGCTGGATTGGGATGCCAAGAAACGAGGAAAACAGCTCCTCCCCGGTTTCCGGCATGTAGCGAAAGCCCTTTTCCGACGGCGCATCGGCGGTGTTCACCGGCTGGCCGGTGCGGGCGACGCGGCCGACAAGGCCTTCGCCCAGCTTCATCCTTGTCTGGTGGACGGCTTCCTTCTTCAGCCCCTCGGTCGCGCACAGCTCCAGCGTTTCGGGGTCGCGGAAAAGGTAAATCGAGCAGACCTCGGTCCCGATGCTGTCGGCGATCAGATGGGTGATCCGGTCCAGCCGGTCCTGGCCCTTGCCGGGAACCGCCAGCATGTCACGCAGGCGGCGGAGGAGCTTTCGACTGTCGCTTTCGGTGCGTTCGGGCATGGGTCTCGCGGCGGTTGTTTCCGGTGTTAGACCACAAGGCGGGGGACATGGGAACCGGGCAGTTGTGGTCTGAAAGCAAGTTGGCTTGGCGCGTCCGCAAGATCAGCTGTGCTGACGTGTCGACAATGGGCCTGCGGCCTTGGAAGCGGCAATGACGGTTTCAAGCCCATAGCGGAACCTGGAGATAAGGACATGTTCGCGTGTCAAATAGGTTGATGCAAGGCGGCGTTCGCCCACGTCGTGCAAAAATTGGCCAACCATGCAGCGCCATTCTGGACGGCAGGAAGGTTTGCAAACGAAGCATAGGCTCTTTGATCCGTGGCCCAGGTCAGCCTGCCGCTTTTATCCTCGACAAGGCGGTTTCCGGTTCTCGTATCGACGGCTTTCGCGCCACGATGAAACACAACACGGACGCCGTGTTTGGGCGAAAAATTCAATGTAATCATATCCCGGTCGTCTAGTGAAAAGTTCGGGGCATTCCACTTCGTCGTTTGCTTGGCAGCGGGAAGCGCGGCGCTGATCAACGCGCACAATGCATCTGCGGTCTGCTTATCATCCTGCTTGTCGGTCAACTGGCAATCCTCCGCAGCGCAATGCTGGTTTTCGGCAAAGCAGATCTGCAGGACCGTTGCCCCGTTCATGCGGTTTTATGCGCGCAGGGCAAACGTAAGCCGCTGGAACCAGGGCTGCAACGACTGAATAGTCTGCAAAGCGGACACCAGACACTGCAATCTGGTCGCGCTGATGTCAGGCGCGGTCCAGCCCAAAGGTGTCGTGCAGGGCCTGGACGGCAAGCTCCATGTACTTGCGGTCGATCAGGACGGAAATCTTGATCTCGGATGTGGTGATGACCTTGATGTTCACGTTCTCGGCGGCAAGGGCTGCGAACATCTTGGCGGCGACGCCGACCTGACTGCGCATGCCGATGCCGACGACCGACACCTTGGCCACGTCAGTATCGGTGACCAGCGAGGAAAAGACGAACTTGCCCGCAGCAGTGGCCGCGTCGATGGCGCTTTTGGCGCGTTCGACCTGATTGGTGGGCAGCGAAAAGGTCATGTCGGTATGGGCGCGGGCGTCGGAGGGATCGTCCATCTCGCTGATGTTCTGCACGATCATGTCGACGTTCACGCCCGCATCGGCCAGCGTGCCGAAGATCGCGGCGGCAACACCGGGGCGGTCCTCGACCTTGAGAAGGGTCATCTTCGCCTCGTCGCGGGAATAGGCGACCCCGGAGACAACTTTCGATTCCATGATTTCATCCTCGTCGCAGACCAGGGTTCCAGAGTTCTCGTCCGTGTCCTCAAACGAAGACAGGACCCGCAGCCGCACCTTGTAGCGCATGGCAAGTTCGACCGAGCGGGTTTGCAGGACCTTGGCGCCAAGCGAGGCCAGTTCTAGCATTTCCTCGAACGCGATGCGGTCCATCTTGCGCGCCTTGCGGCAGATGCGCGGGTCGGTGGTGTAGACTCCGTCGACATCGGTGTAGATGTCGCAGCGTTCGGCCCCGAAAGCGGCGGCAAAGGCGACGGCGGTGGTATCCGAGCCGCCCCGGCCAAGCGTGGTGATCCGGCCCTCGGCGCTGACGCCTTGAAAGCCTGCGACCACGGCGACCTTGAAGCCCTCGCTGAATTTCGCGTCGATGTTGGCGCGGGGGATGTCGATGAACCTAGCCGAGCCATGCACGGAAGTCGTGTTGATCGGCACCTGCCAGCCTTGCCAGCTGCGCGCCGGGACGCCCATCTCTTGCAACCGCAGCGCCATCAGGCCCGCGGTCACATTCTCGCCCGAGGAGGTCACGGCATCATATTCGCGCGCATCATAAAGCTTGGATGTGGTCTCGACCCAGCCAACAAGCTCGTTGGTCTTGCCCGACATGGCAGAGACTATGACGATCACGTCATAGCCGCGCGCAACTTCGGCCTCGACCTTTTTCGCGGCGTTTTCGATCCGCGACAGGTCGGCAACCGAAGTTCCGCCGAATTTCATCACCAGAAGCGGCATGGTCCCTCCCACGGCCGTTCAATCCCGCGGGTGTCTTATGCAAGGGCCGAAGGCGGCGCAAGCCCTGGCGGACTATGAAAATGAGCGCGTACCGCGCAAGTTTTTTATCTCGCCTCTGGCCTGCGGCCAACCGGCTCGGCGCAGCCTCCGGCGGGAGTATTTTTGAAAAGAGCAAATGCGATTGTTCTTTTCCGAATTTGCATCAGGGGATTGGGGCAGAATGCCCATGACCGAGGAGAAGCGCGCCGGCGCTTTGACGGGAAAAAGACTTGCGCGGAACGCGCTTGATATCGTCAGAGGGCGCGCCAGCCAATGTCGGAGCGGCAAAAGCCTTCGGGCCAGTGGATGCGGTCGATCATCGCATAGGCGCGGTTGCGCGCATCCGCGAGCGTGTCGCCGCGCGCGGTGACGTTCAGGACCCGACCGCCGTTGGCGAGGGTCTGGCCATCGCGGGCTGTGGTTCCCGCGTGAAAGACCATATGGCGGCTGTCTTCCGGGCAGCGGTCGAGGCCGCGGATTTCCGAGCCTTTGGCAAAGGCCCCCGGATAGCCCTTGGCGGCCATGACCACGCTTAGGGCATGATCCTCGGCCCAGTTCACCCGAGCCTCAGTCAGACGACCTTCGGCGCAGGCCAGCATCAGGTCCAGCGCCTGCGCGCCAAGGCGCATCATCAGGACCTGCGCTTCGGGGTCGCCGAAGCGGGCGTTGTATTCGACCAGCCGGGCGTGGCCATGTTCAATCATCAGGCCGGCGTAGAGAACGCCCTGGTATGGGGTGCCGCGCCGGGCCATTTCATTGATCGTTGGCAGGACGATCTGGTCCATCGCCTGCTTTTGCAGGGCGTCGGTCAAGACCGGGGCGGGCGAATAGGCCCCCATCCCGCCGGTATTGGGGCCGGTGTCGCCGTCGAAGGCGCGCTTGTGGTCTTGCGCAGTGCCGATCGGCAGGGCGTTTGTCCCGTCGGTCAAGATGAAGAAGCTGGCCTCTTCACCGGTCATGAACTCCTCGATCACCACTTCCGCGCCTGCAGCACCAAATTCGCCGCCGAACATGTCGTCGATGGCGGCAAGCGCCTCGTCCAGGGTCATCGCGACGATGACGCCTTTGCCAGCGGCCAGCCCATCGGCTTTGACCACGATCGGCGCGCCTTTTGCCGTGATGTAGGCGCGGGCGGGAGCAGCTTCGGTAAAGCGGGCATAGCCGGCCGTGGGGGCGTGGCAGGCGTCGCAGATTTCCTTGGTGAAGGCCTTGGACGCCTCCAGTCGGGCCGCTGCCGCCGAGGGGCCAAAGGTCAGAAGGCCCGCCGCGCGGGTGGCATCTGCGACACCGGCGGCCAGCGGGGCCTCGGGGCCGATGATGACGAAGTCGATGGCGTTTTCCTCGGAGAAGGTGACCACCGCAGCGCCGTCCAGGATGTCGATATCGGCGCATTCGGCCAGCATCGCGATACCCGCATTGCCGGGGGCGACGATCAGCCGGTCGGTCTTGGGGTTCTGCTTCACCGCCCATGCAAGCGCATGTTCGCGTCCGCCGGAACCGAGGATCAGGATGTTCATGTCGGTGTCCTTCGCCGAATGGCCTCACGCGCCTTGGTGGCAGGTCTTATGGATTGGCCTTACAGAGGGCAAGGACTTAACACGATCATCACTTGTCGCAGGCGATCCCGTCCCCGTCGCGGTCAAGTTCGTAAATGTCTGTTCCTACAACGTAAATCGGTCCCTGGACGTAAGCGGGTCCGTTCCCGTTTCCACCCGCGCAATCAACGTCCGAGGCGATCGGAACGCAAGCTCTGGTGTAGTTTGGATCGCAGCTTTCTGCCCCTGCCGGTGACTGAACAAGGATTGTGGTGATCACGAGAGCCGTTCGGAGAAGAAAAGCCATGGTCAACCCGTCGCGAAGTTTGGTTAATCAGTATTAACACAGCCGCAGATGAAGAACGATTGGCCTTTTTCCGCCAGTTGCATTCCAAATCTGCCTTCTGCATGAAAGGCATCATGGACATCTTCGAAGACCCACTTCCCGATCCCGCGCCCGGCAACCAGCCGGAATACACCGTGTCGGAACTTTCCGGCGCGGTGAAGCGAGTGATCGAGGGCGAATTTGGCCTGGTCCGGGTTCGAGGTGAGGTGGGGCGGGTGTCGCGTCCGGCCTCGGGGCATCTTTACTTTGACCTGAAGGATGACCGCAGCGTCATCGCCGCGATCAGCTGGAAGGGGCAGGCCGCGAAGATGCAGGTCCAGCCGCAGGAGGGGATGGAGGTTGTGGCCACCGGCCGGATGACCACCTTTCCGGGGCAATCGAAATATCAGCTGATCGTTGACGATGTGGCGCCAGCCGGGGCCGGCGCGTTGATGGCGATGCTGGAGAAGCGCAAGGCCGCCCTGCAGGCCGAAGGGTTGTTCGATCCCACGCGAAAAAAGCCGATCCCCTATCTGCCGACAGTCATCGGTGTCGTGACCTCGCCCAGCGGGGCGGTGATCCGCGATATCCTGCACCGCTTGCGTGACCGGTTTGCCCGCCATGTGCTGATCTGGCCGGTGGCCGTGCAGGGGCAGGACTGCGCGGCGCAGGTGGCGGCGGCGATCCGGGGGTTCAATGCCCTGCCCGAAGGTGGGCCGATTCCGCGACCCGATGTGCTGATCGTTGCACGCGGCGGCGGGTCGTTGGAGGACCTCTGGGGCTTTAACGAAGAAATCGTGGTGCGGGCGGCGGCGGCCTCTGACATCCCGCTGATCAGCGCGGTCGGGCATGAGACGGACACCACGCTGATCGACTTTGCCAGCGACCTGCGCGCGCCGACCCCCACGGCAGCCGCAGAGCTTGCGGTGCCGGTGCGGCTGGACCTGCTGGCGGTGCTGGACGCCCTTGCTGCGCGGCTGATGCGCGGGGTCGGTCAGGGCGTGACCCAGCGCCAGCAACGGTTGCGCGATCTGGCCCGGGCCTTGCCAAGGGTCGAGACGCTGGTGGCCACGCCGCGTCAGCGGCTGGACGCGGCCTCGATGCGGCTTTCGGCGGCGTTGGGGTTGGCGGTGGCGCGCAAACGGGGCGTGTTTGACCGGCTGGCGGGGCGGATGCAGCCTGCTGTCCTGAGGGCGGCGGTGGTGCGGCAGCGCGACATCCTTGGCGCGCAAGGGGACCGGCTGCAGCGGGGGGTGCATCTGCGGCTGGACCGGTTGACCGAGCGCCAGCTTGGTCTGGCCGCGCGGCTGGCCCCGGCGCTCGCACGGATGCTGGCCGAGGCGGGGCGCAAGGCGGGCGACGGACGGCGCGACCTTGACCGCCTTGCCGCGCGGCTGGATGCGGCGGCGATGTCCCGGCTTCAGCGAGCGGCCGACCGACTGGAGGCGCTGGACCGCACCCGTATGACGCTTGGCTACGCCGAGACGCTGAAGCGCGGCTACGCGGTGGTGCGCGGCGACGGGGCGGTGGTGACCACCCGGGCGGAGGCGGAAAAAGCCGCCGCCCTGGAAATCGAGTTCCGGGATGGGCGGCTTCTTCTGGGCCCCCGGGTCGGGAAGAAGACGAAGGGCGAGGGCGAGAGCGGGCAAGGGAGCCTGTTTTGACGCCCGCTGTCCACAGTGGACGGCCTGTCTTGAACCAACGATTTCAGGGCCTTGGCCGCGGGCGTTCAGGATTTGTTAAGCTTTGGCCGCTGCGGCGCGCAGCACAAGCGCTGCTGTGCCTGCAGGGCTTGACCTGCCATGGATCTGCCCGCCTGCCGGCTTTGGGTGAAATCAGGCGGCGCATTGGGTGACCGGGGGTCACACCCCGAAATAGCCTTCGCAAGTCACAACCTCATCGGCGGCGTAGAGCAGGATTGGCTGTGACTGCCGGTCGCCTTCGTACCAGGCCATCAGCCAGTCGCCGCGATCGTGATAGGTCCAGCAATAGGGCTGCAAATCACCTTGATAGTCAAAGCAGATCTGATCGCCCTCGGGTCGCCAAATGCCCTCGAGGCATTGCCCGCCATCGCGCCAGATTGCCCGGCGGTTGGGCAGGAAGGTTTCGGCCCCGTAACGCCCGCTGTCATCATGGGTGTCGAAGGTCTTGCCCTCGACAAATGCCTCGAAGGCTTCGGCAGTAAGGGGCAGATCGTCGGCCAAAGCCGCAGGGGCTAGGGCGGCGAAGATCAGCAGGGAAAGACGGGGCCTCACACCCCCACCTCTGGCCCGAAGCAGGGCATGGCCTCGTTGGTGTCCTCGATCACCACCTGTTCGCTGCCGGGCGGGTCCTCGGTGTCGTGCGCCTCCATTCCGCTGCCGGACAGGCTGATCTCCCAGCAGGCTGGGGTCGGGTTGTCTTCATACAGAAAGCAGATCGCCGGGCCGTCGGCATACCAATGGCCAAGCTTGCAGTCGTCACCCAGCACGGTCCAGCGCACCCGGCGGTCGGGGAGGTATTGTTCGACCCCGTAGACCTGACCATATTCGGCCCAAGTCATGGTCCGGCCCAAGGTGAGGGCGTCGAATTCGTCGGCGGTCAGCAGGGGCTCGGCGGTGGCCGTGGTGGTGATCAGGCAAAGGGCAAGCAGGCTGCGCATGTCAGACGCCCACATCTGGGCCGGGGCAAGACATCTGCGTCGGCGAGACCGTGACTTCGCGCGGGGCGGCACCGGGGTCTTCACCGACCGGTTTGGCCAGAACCTGATCCCCCTCGCGCCAGAAATGCCAGCAATGTGTGTCGTCGCTGCCATCATACATAAAGCAGATCGCGTCGCCTTCGGGAAACCACAGGCCTTCGGTGCAAGGCTCACCCAGATCGGCGTCCAGCGTCTTGCGGCCGGGAAGGTGGCGTTCGGCGCCATAGACCGAGCCGTCGATAGCGTAGTCCAACGTCTGGCCGGTTGAGAAGGCCTCATACTCATCGGCGGTCATGAAGGTCTGGGCGTGACCCGCACCACCGATCAGCGCGAGGGCAAGGGCTGGCAGCAGGCGCATGTCAGACCCCCACACCGGGGCCGGGACAGGGCAGCGGCAGATCGTCCCGCGCGGTCTCGTAAAGCTCGTTGCCTGGCAGATCACTGACAGACAGGGCCACCAGCGCGCCCTGACGCAGCCAGAAAGTCCAGCAGGAGGGGTTTGGATCGTTTTCGTAGACAAAGCAGATATCGTGACCCTCGGGATACCACTTGCCATATTGGCAGTGGTCGGGAGAGACGCTCCAGCGCACCTGGCGGCCTTCCAGATATTCCTCGATGCCAAAGGGCAAGCCGGATCGCTGATAGGTCAAGGTCTTGCCGGTGACATGCGCCTCAAACGCTTCGGCGGTCATCGGGGTTTCGGCCCGGGCCAGGGCAGGAGCCAGCGCCACCACCAGCACTAGCGCAAGATGGTGGGTCACGGTCAGACCCCCACGTCCGGCCCGGCGCAGGGCAGGGGGCCACCATCGCGGGAACTCTCCACGATCTCCCAGCCGCCGCCTTCGCCCATGAAAACGCCCCTTATCCGACCGTTTTCCAGGAAGTAGTGCCAGCAGGCGACCTCAGGGTCGTTTTCATATTCAAAGCAGATGCGGTCCTCGACCTGATACCAGACGCCGTAGATGCACAGATCGCCGTCAAAGGCCCAGCGGACCCGGCGGCCTTCAAGATATTCCTCGGTGCCGAAAAGGCCGTCGCCATAGTCATAGGTCAACGTCTCGCCCACGGTATTCGCGTCGAACTCGTCCCCGGTCATCGGGGTTTCGGCCAAGGCGGGGCCGGCAAGGAAAAAAAGGGCGGCAATCAGGGGGCGCATCGCGGACTCCGGTCGTTGTATTTGGCCAAGCTTGCCAGAGCCCGGCGCGGATGACCAGTCAAGGACCCGTGTCTTGCATTTCAGGGGCTGGGGTCCGCCAGTGCGCCAGATGCGGACGAATCGCCTTGCGCCAAAGCCGGGGGAACAAGGCCATCAGGCAGGCTTGTGGCAGGGGCCAGGGCAGGCGAGGCGCGATGTCCTCGGGCGGGAGATGCAGGGCGGGATAAGGGCGCGAGGGGTTCATGTGGTGATCCGAATGGCGCGGCGCATTCAGCATCATCGCCGAGGTGAACCAATGCGCTGTGTTCCAGCTGTGGCGCGCACTGACCGGCTCCAGCTTGCCATCCGGGCGCAGGGCGCGGGTCAACCCGTAGTGCTGGACATAGTCCGACAGCAGGATCTGGCTTTGCGCGTGGAGCGCCAACCCGGTCCAGACCAGCACGCCCGCGCCGCCAGCAAGGACCAGCGCCAGGCCAAGGGCGGCAAGGTTGCCGATGAGGTAATACACGTATGGATGCAGTCCTTGCCCGGCTCCCCGCGCCCGCAGGTCGGTTTCGGCCTGCAGTCCTTGCAGGAAACTGCCGCGCCATGCCCGCAGCGCAAAGCGGTAGAACCCCTCGCCCGCGCGGGCGGTGTTGGGGTCATGCGGGCTGGCGACATGGCGGTGATGCACCAGACGGTGCGCGCTGGCGTGTTGGCCGAACAAAAGCGCCACATAGACCACGACCCCAAACCGGAACAACTCACGCCTTGGCCGATGGATCAGTTCATGCGCGGCGGGATGGGCGACCTGTCCAAGCCAGAACCCGGCGGCCAGAAACAGCACCGCACGCTCAAACCCCGACAGGGCACTGTCGCCCGCGATGGCCCAGACCACGCCCGGCAGCACCATCAGCGCCCCCAGCGCCACGCTGACCAAAAGCGCATCGGCGGCGGGAAAGGCGTCGCCTTCGGCCGCCCCTTCGGTCAGGGGCAGAATCTGATCCAGGAGCAGCGTCAGGAGGCCCATGTAAAGGACCGCGGCCCAGACCCAAGCCCCGCCATAGGCCGCGCCCAGCCCGATCAGGGGCAGCGGCAACAGCGAGGCCAGCGCAAAGGCGGCAATTGGAAGGGGACGCGTGTTTGCCATGGTCATGGGGCCAAGCCTAGCATGGCCGCGCGCCCGCGACAGCGGCAAGATTGCCGCAGCATATCGCAGGCCTTACATCAGCGGCGCAAAGAGTTTAGGTGATTGGGCGGCAGCAGGAGGCCGGTCGGATGTCCTTTTTCAAGAAACTCAAGGACCGGATGTTCCGGTCATCGGACAGGATCGGCGAGGGGCTTGAGGCTCTGGTTGATGCGGGGGGTGACAGCGCTGCTGCGCCCGAACCAGCGGAGACGACCGAAGCCCGCCCCGGTATCCTTGGCCGCATGCTTGGCCGCAGCGATGCGCCGCGCCGGGTGCTGGACGACGCCATGCTGGAAAGCCTGGAGGAAGTGCTGATCAAGGCCGACATGGGTGTCGAGACTGCAATGCGGGTGACCGCCAACATCGCCGAGGGGCGATTCGGGCGCAAGGTGTCCACCAGCGAGCTGCGCGGCGCTTTGGCAGCCGAGGTGGCCCGGATCATGGAACCCGTGGCGCGGCCGATGCCGATCTATCCGCAAAAGCCGCAGGTCGTGCTGGTGGTGGGCGTCAACGGGTCGGGCAAGACCACGACGATCGGCAAGCTGGCCAGCCAGTTCAAGGCGGCGGGCAAGTCGGTGGTGATTGCGGCGGGCGACACGTTCCGCGCGGCGGCGGTGGAGCAGTTGCAGATCTGGGGCCAGCGCGCCGGGGTGCCGGTCCTGACCGCTCCGGAAGGGTCGGACCCCGCGTCGCTGGCTTTTGATGCGCTGACCAAGGCACGGGCCGATGGGGCCGACCTTTTGATGATCGACACGGCAGGGCGCTTGCAGAACCGCGCCGATCTGATGGAGGAGCTGGCCAAGATCGTCCGCGTCATCCGCAAGGTTGACCCGACAGCACCACACAACACGCTGTTGGTGCTGGATGCGACCACGGGCCAGAACGCCGTCACCCAGGTCGAGATATTCCGGAAGATCGCCGATGTGTCGGGCCTGATCATGACCAAGCTGGACGGCACCGCCAAGGGTGGCGTGCTGGTGGCCTTGGCCGATAAATTCGGCCTGCCGATCCATGCCATCGGCGTGGGCGAGCAGATAGACGATCTGGCACCCTTTGACCCGCAGGATTTCGCCCGCGCGCTGGTCGGGGCCGAGGATTGACACCGTCGCGCTGCAAGGCTCTGCACATGACGGATCATATGCTAGGCTGATCCGAGGCACGGGGCGGGTGTGCCTGACTTCCTGTTGGATTGTGCGATGGGTTCTTTTCGTCTTGTTTCAGTCCTTGTCCTGTTGCTGGCCTTGCCTGCTTCGGCTGACATCAAGCTTGCCGATTGCGCGGGGCTTTCGGCGCTGCTGCAGTCCTTTACCGGCTATGATCTGACCGCGCCTCTTGTAGGGGATTCGGATGGGTGGTGCGTGCTGGAGGGAGCCACGATGCAGGCAGCGGGGGCGGAACGTCCCGACCTCAGGGCCGACCGGCTGCGCCTGCGCGGAACGGTCTCGCAGGGCGTGGCTGCATCTGTTGAAGTTGACCTGACCGGGCTACGGCTAATGACCGGACTTGGTGGCAAGACAGTCGACCCGGGGCTGCAGGCGATGTTCCGACTGCAAAGCGCGGATCTGCGGCTTGGCGCAAGGGTCAATCCGGCAACGGGGTCGCTGGAAATCCGCGGGTTGGAACTGCGGCTGTCGGGTGGCACCGAACTGACGCTGGGCGCGGATATACGCAGTGCGGGCCTGTCACCTTTGGCGCTGGCGGCAGGCAGTCTGACTGCGCTGGATATGGAATGGCGCAGTGACGGCAAGCTGATTGCTCCGGTGCTGGAGGCTGCAGGTGCGAGGTTGGCCCCGGACGCATCACAAGCCGAGGCGCTTCCGGCCGCGCGCAGGTCTTTGGGCCGTCTGGTCGATGCCTTGCCGGAGGCGATCTTTTCCGATGGTGGCAAAGCCGACCTGATCCAGTTGGTCGCCGCCCTGCCGCAGGGCCGGGGCCGGTTGCGCCTGTCGCTGACCAGTGTGGACGGGATCAGCGCGGCACGGCTGATCAGGGCCTGGATGGCCGCTGCACCGCCGGGTCGTGAAACCCTGGCAGCGCTGTTTGCCGGTGCCAGCCTCAGCGCCAGTTGGCAGCCCGGTCTGGCGCCCTGAATCCTCGGCACCCTGACTTCGCGTCCGGCTTGAACCCGGCACAGTTTCGGGTCATTGAGGGCGCGGGCGATCAGGGGGGCACTGTCATGTCAGAAAAGAAGATCAGCCCATGGCTGAAGCAGGCGCTGGATCTTGGGCCCACTTTGATCTTTTTCGTGATCTACACCCGGATCAAAGATGACAGTTTTGTGGTGGCCGGAACCACCTACTCGGGCTTCATTGTGGCAGCCCTTGTCCTAATTCCGCTGCTTTTGGTATCAATCGCAACCTTGTGGTGGCTGACCGGGGCGCTTAGCCGTCTGCAGATATTCACTGCTTTCATGGTGCTTTTCTTCGGCGGGTTGACTGCCTGGTTCAACGACGAGACCTTTTTCAAGATGAAGACCACCATCGTCTGGGGCAGTTTCGCGCTGATCCTTGGGGTGGGGCTGGTGCGGGGAAAAAGTCTGTTGGAATGGGTCATGGGCGATACGATGCCAATGAAACCCGAGGGTTGGATGATCTTTACCCGACGGATGGCGCTGATGTTCGCCGCAATGGCGCTGGCAAACGAGGTGATATGGCGAACGCAGACGACCGAACTTTGGGTCACGCTGGAGACCTTTGCCCTGCCGGGTGCGCTGATGGTTTTCCTGTTCGCGCAGGTCTTCCTGCTGCAGAAATACCTGATCGAGCCGACGGACGACAATTCCTGACGCATTGCACAGGATTGCCGCCTCTTCGTCCGGTTGCTGCCCAAGCCTTGCCTTGATGAATGGTTAGGAAAAAAGTCTGAAGACGAGGCTTGAAGGCGAGGGGGGGCACCCATGCACCGCGCACCATCCGATCTGATCCGCCTGTTCCTGAGCCTGTTTCAGGACCTGCCGCCGCTGTCGCGGGGGCTGTATCTTCCGGGTGCGGTTCTGCTGCTTGGCTATCCGCTGCTGACGGTTCTGTTGGGCGCTCATCATGAAGGTCAGGCCTTTGTCACCGCATTCGTTGCTGCCCTTGCTGTCCGCGTAGCCGTGGGGTTCGAGGGCATGGTTCGGCGGATGCTGACACTCTATTCGACGAAGCAGACTGCGCTTTTTGCCCTGTCCCTTGCCGTAGTGCCGCTGCTGATCCTCAGCTTTGCCAAGGATCCAATGTGGTGCCAGCGGACGCAAAGCGTGTTCTACCTGATGATTGCTGCGATTTTCCTGTCGGATGTCCTGAAGGGTCGCACCGAGACCGCAGCTTCGTTCTGGCCGGATGCCGAGATGCAACCGCATCTGTCCAACCTTGGCAGAATGATGGTTGTCTACAATCTGGCCTTCCTGGTTCTGAACGAGACGATGATCCAGACGGTTTCAGCCTCAAACTGGCTCATGTTCTGGTCGGTTCTGCCGGTGGTGGGCCACACCGTCCTGCGCGCGATGGTGCTGACGGTGATCAACCTGGAAGACGACGGCCGCGCGGTCTGACACGCTGTCTTGCGGGCCGTCTGTCGGGGTTACTCTGCCGACACCAGACAGGCGGTCTTCTTGACATCAAGGCAACGGCCAAGCGCGGTCATCACACCGTCGGGGGCGTTCGACAGCGGCAGAAACCCAAGCTCTGATACCTTGCGCGCATAGACCTTGGACAGGCCCGGGTCCTGATCAATCGCGGCCTGATAATTGCCACGCGCTGCATCCAGCCGCCCCAGCATCACGTCGATCTGCGCCAGCGTGTCGAAATAGATCGCCTGCATGGTCTGACCGTCAGTGTTTTGCCGCAAGGGGCCGGTCATCGTGTCGGCCTCTTGCGCCTTGTTCTGCGCCAACAGCGCCCGCGCCTTGATGTTGATCGCGGCCAGCCCGTTGGGATAGCGTGCCAGCAGCGCGTCAGCCTCTGCCGCGACCTTGTCCGCGGGGGCGAATTTTGCCAGCGCCAAAAGGCGGCGGGACAGGATGTCTTCCTCGATTGCAGCACTTGGGTTCGGCACGACTGCCGGATCAAGGGCTATGTCGGCGGTGGCAACCAGATCTTCATAGCGCCCCAGATTGTCCAGCGCGGCCAGCTTGTTGCGGTAGGCGTTTTGATAGGCTGGATAAAGCGCAATCGCGGTGTCGAAGTAGGTTAGCGCCTCTTCCGACTGGTCCAGTTCGACCAGACAGCGGCCCTTGACCTCGTTGGCATAGGGGTATTGCGTGTCCAGCCGCAGCGCCTGATCGGCGTCGTCCGAACAGTTCTGGTCCATGCCGAATTCCCACCAGGCCTCGGCACGGTTGGCCCAGGCATCGGCGTAATCCTCGACCGCCAAAGCCGCCGAATAATGCGCCAGCGCGCCGGCATGGTCGCCCTCGTCATAACGGACATTGCCCAGTTCCACCCAGACCCAGGCATTGGCGGGCGTGATCCCCAACGCCTGCTGCAGTGTGGCCGCCGCCCCGGAAAGGTCGCCCAGCATCCGCTGCGCCTCGCCCTTCATCGACAGGGCAAGGGCGGCGGCATCAGGGTCGGCAGCCGCCGCGAAAGCGTCATCGCACAGCTGGATACGAAGCGCGTAATCGTCGATCCGGTCCTCGCAGGTTTGGGCATAGGCGGGGCTGGCGGCAAGGGTTAACGCGACAAGGGCAAGCTGGGGACGGGTGGGAAGGACGCGGGGGAACATGGTGGCCTGCCTGAGTGGGAAAGGATTGGGGCCAAGCGTCGGCTACATCGGCCGGAAAATCAAGCCTTGGGGGAAGATGCGGGCCAGAGCTTATGCCACAGGCAGCGCCGGACCGGGTCGGGCCCCGCCGCCCAATATCAGCCGCGACCAGCGGCGGCCGGGCCGCTGACCGGGCAGGGCGCTGGCGGGCAGGCGCCCCTCGATCAGCGCGCGGTACAGCGCGATGGTGCCGGGGCGCAGGTAGGGCGACCAGTGGCAGATGCGCTGCGGCGGGTCGGCCAGCGGGTGGCCAAGCGCGGCAAGGGCGCGCAGAGCATGCGGCTGGTCGATCCAGAGATCATGCCAGCCGGGGCCACCCCGCCGCAAACCCTGGCCGATGGAGGTGCGAAGTCCCAGATGGATGCCCCATTCGAAACAGGCGTCGAAGATGTCGTTTTCACGCGTGGTAACGTTGATCACCTCGACCCCGCGCCCGGCGGGCGTGTCCAGTGCGGCCAGAGCCCGGCCACGGGTTTCGGCGGCGGCCAGAAGGATCATTCGGCTGACCCGGCCCGAGGTGATCAGCGGCAAGGCCGAAAGGGCAACCCTTGCCCCCATCGAATGCGCGATGATCTGCACCGGGCGGCCCGACAGCGCGTCCACAAGCCGGACGATTTCGGCCAGCGCCGCACCGGTCCAACCGGCGCGCAGATGTGCCCGCCAGGGATCGCATTTGGCGCTCCAGCCCAAGGCGATGCCAAGGCCCGCCTTGCCGTCCAGCCCAAGATGGCGCGGCCAGCTGACCGCGCGCGGGTCATCTTCCGGTGGGTCCAGCGACAGGATCGACCCATGCGGGCAATCGCCCGCAAAGCCGGGGGCATAGCGCCAGCCGTGGATCATCACGACCACCGGGGCCTGCGGGGGAAGCTCGGCCAGTTTGCGGGCAAGACGGTTACGGTCGAGGTGAAGCTCACCTCGCAGGGCGTCGGCGCGGATCGGACGGGGATCGTCGGTCATGGCCTGAAACTGCTGCTGCTCTGTTTTGATAAATAATGCCGCCTTGCAGCGACGCAGTCATGACGGGTGCGTGAAGGATGGGTGACAGACAGCGTCCATATCCGGTTGACCCCGCCAAGTGGCAGGCGTATGCAATTGCCCGTGGCGCTTTGTTACCGGATTGCGGGCCACGTTAAACAAACCGCTAAAGAGGTGAAGGGCATTGGCCCCGGCACCTTTGGTATGCCGGGGTTTTTTATTGGCCCGTTTTCAAATAGGCCGGGGGGGCCTTGCAGGATGACCAAGGACTGGAAGACGCGCACGCAGCTGGTGCATGAAGGCAGCCGCCGCAGCCAGTATGGCGAGATGGCCGAGGCGATCTTTCTGACTCAAGGGTTCGTCTATCCCACTGCTGAGGCTGCCGAGGCGCGCTTCGTCAAGGCGGGTGAGGATGAGTTCATCTATGCCCGCTATGGCAACCCCACCACCCGGATGTTCGAGGAACGGATTGCGGCGCTGGAAGGCACCGAAGATGCCTTTGCAACGGCAAGCGGCATGGCGGCTGTTTCGGGCGCTTTGACCTCGTGCCTGCGGGCCGGGGATCATGTGGTGTCGGCGCGGGCGCTGTTCGGCTCCTGCCTTTATGTGCTGGAGGAGGTTCTGCAGCGCTTTGGCGTCAAGGTGACCTTTGTCGACGGGGCGGACCTTGACCAGTGGCGCGCGGCGGTGACGCCGGGGACCAAGGCGGTGTTCTTCGAGAGCATGTCCAACCCGACGCTGGAACTGGTGGATATCCGCGGTGTGTCCGACATCGCCCAAAAGGCGGGCGCGATTGTCATTTGCGACAATGTCTTTGCCACGCCGATCTTTTCCCGCGCGGTTGAACAGGGCGCGGATGTGGTGGTCTATTCCACCACCAAGCACATCGACGGACAGGGTCGCGCCCTAGGCGGCGTTGTCTGCGCCAGCCGCGAGTTCATCAGAAAGACGCTTGAGCCCTACATGAAGCATACCGGCGGCAGCATGTCGCCGTTCACCGCCTGGATGCACTTGAACGGCATGGCGACGCTGGACCTGCGTTGCCGGGCGATGGCCGATACCGCGCTGACGGTGGCCAAGGCGCTGAGCGCGCATCCTCAGGTCTCAAAGGTGATTTTCCCCGGCCTGTCCAGCCACCCCCAGCACGCGCTTGCGATGGAGCAGATGGGATCGGGCGGCACGCTGGTCACCTTTGAGGTCAAGGGTGGCAAGGAGGCCGCCTTCCGGTTCATGAACGCGCTGGAGATCATCAAGATTTCCAACAACCTGGGTGACGCTAAGACCATCGCCACGCATCCGGCGACCACCACGCACCAGCGCCTGCCGCAGGACCAGAAGGACCTGTTGGGGATCACCCCCGGCCTGATCCGCCTGTCGCTGGGGCTGGAAGACGCAAGCGACCTGATCGCCGATCTGACGGCGGCGCTGGAAGGGGCCTGACCAACCTTCAAGGGGGCAAGGACCATGAAGGATCGTTTCGGACCATTGCGGATCTGGGCCTTGCTTCTGGCCGGTCCGCTGCTGTTTCTGGTGGCGATCGTTCTGGTGTCCGTCGCCATAACGGCATCGGGCACGCCGCCCGACCTGATCGGCGCGGCAGTGGCGGCCTGGGCGACCGAGATTCTGGCGGCGGTGCTTGCGGTGCTTGGGGTTCTGGTCGTCTGGCTTTTGCCGCTTCGCGATCTTTGGGCGCTTCCCGGCCCGCAAAAGGCGCTGGCCGACACTGTGATCGGGGCGGTCACCGGTGCGGTGATTGCCTTGGCCTATCTGCATCTGCTGGCCCCGCTGCTGGTCCTGGCGCAAACCAACCTTGGCGATTATGTGCCGCCGGGGGCAGTTCTGGAGACGGTCTCGGCCGGGCTGGGGATGTTCTTCCTTGCCAATGTCCTGTTGGCCCCCTGGGTCGAGGAAAGCCTGTATCGCGGCTTTGCCTTGCGGGCGCTGACGCCGCGTTTTGGCGTTCTTGGAGCCGTGGTGCTTGGCTGTCTGGCCTTTGGCCTGCTACACTGGACTGGCGGACTCTGGTACATGGTTCTGACAGGGGTGGTGGCAGGCGGGGCGTTCTCTGTGCTGGCCTTGCTGCGTGGCGGCCTTTTGGCGCCATTCGCGGCTCATCTGACGCTGAACCTGATCGAATTTGCGGCGACCTGGTGACCCCTTGCCCTGCGCTGCTGATGCTGGCGCGGATGCCGGAAATGTGACAGTCTGGCCCCGGGTCGCATCTTACAGTGATCCGACGCATCCCCACCTGCGTAACCCTGCTGACATTGACGGCGGCCCCTGACCCCGCCCGAACCGAAAGGACCCCCCGATGAACGCCCACAGCCCCGATATCGAGCCCGTCCCGTCGCGCGAAGAGGCCGAGGCCGCGTTGGCATTGGTGCGCAAGTGGGCGCAAGGTGCCTCCCGCGAGGAGATCGTCAGCCTTGAGGCCGATCACAACTGGACCGGGCGCAATTCGGACCCGTCGGCCCTGTCGCGCGCTTACCCTGAGGATTTTCGCCCCGATCCGGCCTATCGTGCGACCTTGCCCGATCTGCAGAACGGCCCCTCCAGCCTGATCCGGGGGGCGAAGGCGAGGATTCAGCATGTGGGGATTTCCAACTTCCGCCTGCCGATCCGCTATGCCACCCGTGACGGCGGGTCGATCCTGCTGGAAACCTCGGTGACCGGCACAGTCAGCCTTGAGGCGGAACAGAAGGGCATCAACATGAGCCGCATCATGCGGTCGTTCTATGCCCATGCGGAAAAGAAATTCTCGCTGGGGGTGATCGCGGCGGCGCTGAATGATTACAAGGCGGACCTTGGCAGTTTTGATGCACGGATCCAGATGCGGCTCTCATATCCGGTCAAATTGCAGTCGCTGCGGTCCGGACTGTCGGGCTGGCAGTATTATGACATCGCGCTGGAACTGATCGAGCAGGCGGGGGTCAGGAAATTCATCCTGCATCTTGACTATGTCTATTCCTCGACTTGCCCCTGTTCGCTGGAACTGGCCGAACATGCCCGCGCGACCCGCGGCCAGTTGGCCACGCCGCACGCGCAACGGTCGGTCGCGCGGATTTCGGTGGTTCTTGCGCAAGATGCGCACGAAATGTGGTTCGAGGACCTGATCGAACTGGCCCGCAGCGCCGTGGTGACCGAGACGCAGGTGATGGTGAAACGCGAGGATGAACAAGCCTTTGCAGAACTGAACGCCGCTAACCCGATATTTGTCGAAGACGCCGCGCGGCTGTTCTGCGAGGCGTTGCGGGCTGATCCTCGGATCGGCGACTTCCGGGTGATTGCCAGCCACCAAGAGGCGCTACACAGCCACGACGCGATCAGCCTGCTGACCGAAGGCGACACGTTCAAGGCCGAAAGTCTGGATCCAAGGCTGTTCGCAAGTCTGATCCACGCGGGCTGACGGTCGCCACCTTGCAGCACGCCCCGGGGTCCGGGCTGGGCCTCGGATAGGCGGCAACATCACGTTGGGATGTCTTGGTGTCTTGAATGGTCAAGGCAAACTGCTTTCAGTGCCAACCTGGTCTGTTCGCAATAGACGATGGACCGGCAGGATCGTCCGGTCTACGTTTCTACAATAGCTGCACGACGCTTGGCGTCCGGTGGCGCAAGTTTGCCCGGCTTTGGAGCCCAGATTGCCATGACCAGTCCGGCCCCAGTGATCGCCCCGGCAGACCGCATTTACAGTGGCGCGGAATTAAGACCGGAGCGCTGGGCATCATGGGTGCCAAACAAGGGCGATATCCTGGTTTGCACGCCTTCCAAAAGCGGCACGACCTGGACACAGACCATCCTTGCGATGCTTGTGCACGGCGGCACGAAGTTGCCCGCCAAGCTGCCGGTCCTTTCACCCTGGGTTGATGCTGACCTGGGAATCCCGGCAGACGAGGTCGCAAAGGCGCTTGCCGCGCAAGAAGGGCGTCGGGTGGTCAAGACGCACACCCCCGCCGACGGCTTTCCGATCTGGGAGGGCGTTACGGTCATTGCCGTCTACCGCCACCCGCTGGATGTCTTCTTTTCCTTGCGA
>CAIXBE010000251.1 GCA_903917595.1 uncultured Rhodobacterales bacterium | reverse complement strand
GGTTGCGGATGCAAGTCTGGGATTGTCGCGCAGCATTTCGCGCGGGATGACCGCCGTCCTTGCCACCAATCCCGGAGCACAGGACGGCTTGATGATCCTGCCCGGTGACATGCCGGACTTTGAAGCGGCGGCCCTGTCACAAATGATCAACCGATTTCTTGTCGAGCCTGACCTGATTGTTCGGGGCGGAACCGACACCGGTCAATCCGGCCATCCGGTGATCTTTCCCCGCGACCTTTGGCCGGACCTTGCCACCTTGACCGGCGACGAAGGTGGCCGCAGCGTCCTGCGACAAAATCAAGGCCGGGTCAGAGTGATCCCCCTGCCCGGCCCGATGTCTTTTCTTGATCTGGACACGCCAGCCGACTGGGCCGCCTGGCGCAACCGGAATTCGTGACGCATTCCGGACCGGTTTCCGAACGGAAACCGGCGTCGGTCAGTTTGCCAGCAGCACCCGCGCTTCATGCGCTTTCAGCGACAACCGCGCGCCGACATAGGCGTCTGCGTCGGTTTCCAGCACTGGGAACAGCGCCAGAACCTCGGCCCGGACCTCTGCGTCCATCGCCGAAAGCGTCCGTTCCGCCGGTTGGAAGCTTTCGGACCAGATGCCGTCCGACATCACGATCTCATGGCTGTCAAAGAGAACGTGGATATAGGTCACCCCCTCGGCCGGCAAAGCCCGGGTCGCGTCGATATGGCCGACCAGATGCTTAGCCGGAACCAGCACTTCAGCCTCGCCGAACAGGAGTTCGGCCCGCGCGCCTTCGATCAGCACCCGGTGCTGCGGCGAGACCAACATGGTCCGCGAGGGTCCCTGCGCCAGCGCGCCCTTGGCGATCCGCACCGGCTGCAGCTCCGGATTGGCCTGTAGTTCGGTCATCGAAAGCGTGCGCCCACCGGTCCAGCGCAGCGGTTGCAGGCCATTGTCGCGGGTTACCACCATGTCGCCCGGCTGAAGCATTTCCACCGCAACATCGCCCCGGTCGGTCCGGATCATCGTGCCCGGCGTGAAGCACTCGATGACCTTTTCGATCTCGCTGAAGTCGATGACGCCGATCAGGTTGGCCGGAATATGAGGCATACCAGGCTGGTAGATCGAGATCGTGCCAACCAGGTTCTCGGGGTCTGTGTTCGAGTAGACCACGTCGACCTGCTCGTTGGCAAAGGCACTCAGGTCAATCACGTCATAGTCCGTGACGGTATCTTGACCCGCCCCGGTTCCACCTTCAGCGGCACCACCGCCACCCAGGATGACGTCGTTGCCGGTGGAGCTGACCTCGGCATTGTTGGCAATGACGAAGATGTCGTTGCCCGCCGCGCCGCTCATCGTATCGGTGCCCGCATCGCCAAAGAGCGTGTCGTTGCCCGTGCCGCCGTTCAGCGAGTCATTGTCCGCACCGCCATACAGCACGTCATTGTCGGCCCCGCCCAGCAGCGTGTCGTTGCCGATACCACCGAAGATCGTGTCATTGCCATCGCCGCCAGTGACGCTGTCATTGTCGACCATCGAGATCGCATCGAAATGGATGTCCGAGACGTAGATAACCTGTCCGGCGGTCTCCAGGTTGTCATAGCTGATCTCGATTCGGGCCACCGGCCCCGCAATCGTGATCAGGATCGAGCCACCTTCATCTGTAGCAGTCGTCTCTCCGGCGCCGGCAACGACCGAGGCAGTGCCTCCGGAAACGACAATATCACCGCCCGAACTCTCGGTAATTACAACCCCGCCGATGATCTCGTTGCCATCAGCATCCCATGCACGGATCACGACCCGATCGCGCCAGCCGGCATCGTCCATGTCCGAGATTCGGAACTGGACGTTCTCGACCTCTTCCTCGAAGCCCGACCCTGCCACGGCAGAGAAGTTTATGTCGACGACCGTCGGCTCACCGTTCCCATCCCGCCGAAGTTCGCCGGAGGAGCCTGGATTGAACGTTTCGCCGCCTTCGACGAAAATGTTGCCGCTGGTCTGGACATCGAACAGGTTAAAATTGTCGCCCTGACTGGTCAGAGTGACGTTAACATTGATGCCGCCGGTATTCTGCGTGACGTTCGTGATATCGGTGTTGTCGGCCCCGATCGCGCTCCAGTTGAAATCCAGCGCCACGGGGGATCCCGCAGCGGCAACCGTCGGACCGGCGGTTATGACATCGTCGCCAGAGCCGCCGTCGATGGTGTCGTTGCCCGTGCCGCCGGTGATCACATCGGAATCAGTGCCACCCGAAAGCGAGTCGTTGCCGGTGCCGCCGTCAAGGGTGTCTGCCCCGGCGTCGCCAATCAGTGTGTCGTTCCCGTCATTGCCGATCAGATGGTTCGCAACGGTATCGCCGGTAATGCTGTCGTCACCGGTGCCGCCGATCACGCCCTCGATGCTGCCCAGAACATCGGTTCCGCCGCCGCCACTCGCAGTATTGGACGTAAGGTTTACTGTGACCGCACCGACATCAGAATAGTCGAGAAAGTCAAAGCCAGCGCCGCCATACAGCGTATCGTCGCCACCCTGATCCGAGCCGCCGAAAATCGTATCGTTGCCGGAACCGCCATCGACAAAATCGAGCCCCGTGCCGCCATAGATCAGGTCGTTGTCGTTGCCGCCATAAAGCCTGTCGGCACCACTACCACCGTAGATGGTGTCATTGCCGAGCAGACCATTGATAAGGTCACCATTGCCCAGACCATCGATGATGTCGTTCAGATCGCCGTCGGTATCGCCATTCAATGTGTTGGCGTTGTTGTTACCGGTAATCGTTGCCATCGTGCTCGTCCTCTATCTCATTTCCGCAATCTAATCCGACAATCGTGACCATCTGCGGGCACGTTTGGGGTAGATTTGGGCATTCTTTGTGCCAATCCTGCTTCGTTTAGCAAAATTTCACAGATTGTTAACGGTTTTGCGCGGGATTGCCCCCGCAGGTTGCAAAACTCAGCTTGCGGCATGGACCACACCTTCGGGTGCCGCAAGGGTGTGTCGGGCCGGGACATAGGCCGCGCGACCGGCCTCGGTTTTCAGGTCGGGGAACAGCTCATGGATCTCCAGCCGCTGGGCGTTGCCAAGGCCTTTCAGGCTTTGGTCGTCCGGCTGAAAGCTTTCGGTCCAGATCCCGTCGGCCAACACGATCTCGTGGCGGTCGCACATGAAATGCAGATAGGTGGTTCCGCTGGACTGCACCACATGCACCCCTTGCGAGGTCAGGCGTTTGGCTGCAACCAGAACCTCAGGCTCGGAAAGACGAAGCGAGGTACGGGCGTTGGCGACCAGAACACGGTGGTTCGGCGACAGGCGCATATCACGTTCCGGCAGGCCCTTGCCAAGCGCGCCCTTGGCGATGAACACCGGCAGCAGGTGTGGCTCGGCCTGAAAATCGTGCAGGAAAAGCTGCGTCTGTCCGACCCAACGCACGACCTGGATGCCATTGTCCCGGGTGATCACCCGATCACCCACGGCAAGCTGCTCTACCGGGCAATCGCCCCGTTCGGTGGTGATCTGGGTTCCAGGGGTGAAACAGGGTGACGAACGCAGCACCCCCGGTTCAGACCGCATTCCGTTGATCTGATCACAACGGGCAATATCCGATGCAGGACTTGGTGACAAAACTTCAGGCCGCATATTGTTGGCTTTCATTAATGCTCAAACACTCTACTTCGCCGAGAGAAGTTATCCGCTCTATAGTTGATGGGAAGAAAAAAAAGAGTGAACAAATCCTGCCAATCGACGGCTGTGCACCTTTGACGTGCATCAAGCTTGGACACGCCTAAGAGCATCTTCAGTGGCGCTTGTGACATTCGCTGAAGACCAACAGCCCGCATGAATTTAACAATCTGTTTTTAATTATTTTTTTGATACTCTCCGTCGCTGAACGCATTCCTTGAAACTCCTTGCTGGCCGTCTCCATTCAACTAAAAGCTGAAAATCGGCGAAAGAATTCTTGAGGGTAGACATCTTTGAGCATGATCGAGAGCACTCTCCACTCAACCCATTTCGTGCATATTGACTAAAAATCATAAAAATTGCCCCCAAAATAAGAACAGTGCTTTCCGCTGGGGACGGCGGAAACGTTGATTCCATCTGTCTTGAAAGTGGTGCCCGAGGCGAGACTCGAACTCGCAAGCCTTGCGGCGGAGGATTTTGAGTCCCCTGCGTCTACCATTC
>CAIXBE010000250.1 GCA_903917595.1 uncultured Rhodobacterales bacterium | reverse complement strand
TTGAACCAAATGACCCTGTTCCAGGTGTTTTGGCTGCGCTAACGTGACGTTGCTGCCCTGCGGCAATCCATAACATATTGTTTTTTATTGATTAAATGGTGCCCGGAGCCGGAATTGAACCAGCGACACGCGGATTTTCAATCCGCTGCTCTACCAACTGAGCTATCCGGGCACTGAGCTGGGGCTGTGCCCCTTTTGGTGGGGGGGTGATACCCAAGCCACCGGGGGCTGTCCAGAGGGAAAACGCCCTTAATGTGCCTTCTGCGGTGGGTCGTCGGCAAAGGTTTCCCCGGCCTCGGGGTCCGCGTCGGCGGGGACACTGTAGCTTTCGGTCAGCCAGCGGCCAAGGTCCACGTCAGCGCAGCGGCGCGAGCAGAAGGGGCGGTAGTCGGGTGCTGTGGGTTTGCTGCAGATCGGGCAGGTCATGACCCGACCTTTGGCCCGGCCTTGGGCAACAACTCGGCCAAGGGCAGGCGGTCGCGCTTGCGGGTCAGCTCATACAGGCCCAGCGTGGTCCAGCCGGCAAGGTTCGCTTCGCCGTCGGTCTTGAAGGCGGCTTTCATCACCTGATCCAGAATGTGCCGGTCACGTTTCGGCATCGGCGCGAAATCCACCACCACTTGCCCGCCAAGGCCACGCAGGCGCAACTGGCGCGGCAGGTCGCGGGCGGCGGCGATGTTGGCCTTCAGGCTGGCGGCAGGCGTGGTGTCGGGGCCGGTGTTTACATCGACCGCGACCAGCGCCCGGGTCGGCTCGATCATCACATGCGCGCCGCCGTCAAAATCGACACGGGGACTGCGCAGGGTGTCGATCATCTCCGCCACGCCATGTCGGTCAAGGCTGCCGGCTTCGGTGTCGGCATCGTCCACCGCAGGGTCCAGCCAGTCGCGAAAGGCTATGTCATGCGCCGAAGGGCCGTCAACCAGCAGCTCCGGCCCGCCGGTGATGTCGGCCAGCACCGCCTCGGCCAAGCCCCGCATTGCGGCGATGTCTTCAGCGATGGCGTCAGGCGTGGCATCGGCGCAGCCCGAGCGCAGGATCAGGCCCAGCCGTTCGCTTGCGCCTGCCATGCCACCTTCGGCCAGCGCGGCAAGGTCGGCGCGCAGGTCTTCGTCCTTGATCTTGCGCGAGATGTTCAGGCCGGGCGCATCCGGCGTGACAATGGCAAAGCGCGACTTGAACAACAGGCGCGTGGTGACTGGGGTGGCCTTGCCCGGTTCGGTCGGGCCGGTGACCTGAACAAGCAGCCGTTGCCCCGGGGCGACACCCGAGATTTGCCGCAGGAACCCCGATCCGCCGGGAAGCTTGACGAAGATGCCGCCTTGCCCCTTGACCGGGCGGTCGGCGACAGACCGGTAGATGGCCCCGGGCACGATCACCTCGGCTTCGGGGTCGATCAGCAGCTCTTCCAGCCGCCCGTCAACCACCAGCGCTGCGACCTGACGGCCCGCGATTTCGTCCAGTACCAGCACGCTGCCAATCATTCCTGCCTCCAGACCGGATAGCCGACCGCGGTCAGCAAAGCCGCGGTTTCGGCCACCGGCAACCCCATGATGCCGGTAAAGCTGCCCGAGATCCACGGGATCAGCGCGCCCGCAAGACCCTGGATGCCGTAGCCCCCTGCCTTGCCCTGCCAGTCACCGCTGGCCAGATAAGTATTCAGTTCCGCGTCCGACAGCCGCTTCATCTTGACCACGCTTTCACTGGCGCGGGTCAACAGCCGGTCGCCGTGGCGCACCGCGATGGCGGTGATCACCTGATGCCGCCGCCCAGCCAAAGCGGTCAGAAACGCCGCCGCCTCGCCCGCATCGCGGGGTTTGCCAAGGATGCGCCGCCCCAGCGCCACGGTGGTATCGGCGCACAGGACCACGTCGTCCGGACCCGCCGGGATGGCGCGCGCCTTCTCCTCGGCCAGCCGCAGCGCATAGGGGCGTGGCAGTTCACCCTTGCGGGGGTCTTCGTCGATGTCGGGGGGCAGGATCAGGTCGGGCGTGATGCCGATCTGCGCCAGAAGTTCCTTGCGGCGCGGGCTGGCAGAGCCAAGAATAAGACGCAAGATCAGTTACTTGAAGCGATAGTTGATGCGGCCCTTGGACAGGTCATAGGGGGTCATCTCGACCTGCACCTTGTCGCCCGCCAGCACCCGGATCCGGTTCTTGCGCATCTTTCCTGCCATCACCGCAATCAATTCATGGCCGTTCTCGAGTTCGACCCTGAATGTCGCGTTGGGCAAGAGTTCCTTGACGACACCGGGGAATTCGAGAAGTTCTTCCTTGGCCATGGTCTCTCCATTGCAGACGTGAATAGATATGTGCCCGCAGTTGACCGCAGGCTTCCGGCGCGCCGTATGCGCCTGAAAGGTCCGGTTTTCAAGGGGATTCGTGAAGATCTGTGGAACCGCTTCAGACAGACTTGAAAGAGGCCGCGGTTTGTTCAACCCAGTTTGCGCCTTTCCTTAGCACGTTTCGACCCAAGTTCCGTCGGCGATGCTTGATGCTTTGGACCTGAACACCCATCATGCGCCCTGATGCACTAGTTATTGTAAGTATTGAACTATATGCTCCGCCCGCAATCATGGTCTACCAAATCGGTTTAGAGGAACCCATGGGAAGCCAAGTGAACTTCTTTCTCGGCCCAAATGATTTGCGCCAACTGGCTTCTGTGCTGTCAAAGTCTGGTGAGTTGGTCTTCTGGCGAGCCGATCCAAGAACAGCCTTGTTGCAGGAAGTCACAGATATTGTACCGACCTACGGAGTGGACACTCTGCAGCTTCAACTCGCCAGAAGGGCCGATTTTCAGCAGGTTCTCCACCTTTTTTCCAGGGCAAGCTCGGGGTACAGTTCCGATCTTTCACTCTATCAGCCCGTAGTAGAATTTGATCTACCTTATGTCGCAAAAGGGTACATTCGCTCCGGAAGGGTCTATCGTCAGGATGCATACTGGAATCCAAACGACGAGCATGAGCGCAAGGAGGAGGAGTGGATACGTTGGGCAAAGCAGCTTTTCTCAAGCGTTCGCCGGTCCCTGACCAAGATCGACGGCACACATTCTTACGCCGGAAAAGAAGCGATTGAAATGCGGGCTAAAGGTATATTGTTTCAAGAGATTGACGATCCGCGCAATGAATTTTGCAGCTGATTGCGGGTTTCGATCACTTGAACCGCCTCAAAGGGAACTCGCATCAAACTCGCCCTGGGGTGCGTGGTTTGATGCACCATCCGCAGGAATTTCTCTTTACCGGGGGCAGGCCCCACTGCCAGTTCGCATTCCCTAACAAACCGCTAACGCTCACAATCAACCCATTGAAATCCCTGCTTCCCTCTCTACTGTCCACCGTGGACAGCGGGATGCTCTTGCGACCTCTACAGCGCCCGCATCCAGAACTGCAGCGGCTTTTCGGTCTCGACCGTGTCGCCAAGGTCCTTCCAAGCGAAATGCGCCAGCACGCCAGGCAGGGTGTCATAGCCGCGACCGCGCCAGAAGGCGTCGTTGGTGCGGGCAACGGCGGGGCGGGCGGGGTGGTCATCCGGGCGCAGGACCGAACAAAAGGCAACATGACTGCGGCCAAGGGCCCGGGCATGGGCCTCGCGCAGGTCGATAAAGCGGTGGCCAAGGCCTATGCCGCGATAGGGGCGCAGCAGGACCGATTCCGCGCCATACAGGATCTTTTCCGGCGCGATCCCAAGCGCGCGGAACGGGGCGGCGAATTCCGGTGCGTGATCCTCCATGGGTGTCGAGGTCGAGGCCCCGATCAGCCGCCCGTCATGGAACGCGCCGACCAGCAGCGCGCCGGGATTGTCGCGGTAGGTCGCAAGATATTCGCGTTCGTAAGCGTGTGAGCCGTCGTAAAGATAGGGCCAGTCGCGAAAGACGGTGATGCGCAGGTCGGCCACGCCATCAAGGGCGGCCTCCAGATCGGCCCCGGCAAGGGCGCGGACGTCGATTTCGTCGATGTTCATGCGCTGACCTGCGCGACCCAGTCATTCAGGTTGTAGAACGTGGTGATGCGGGCGATCTTTCCGCCCTTCACGTCGAAAAACCCGCCTGCGGGCAGGATATAGCGCTGGCCTTTCGCTTCCGGCAAGCCGGGGTCGGTCTGCAAGTATTCGCCATGCACTACAAACTCCGCTGCCCCTCGGGTGCCGTCGTCGGTGGCAAAGACCGCCATGTCGCGCAACTGCTCGCGGTAGCTGACTCCCATGTGGCTGCAGAAGTCAGCGAACTTCACACTGCCGATCCGTGGGCTGCCTTCGTTGACCCGGTGTTCGACATCATCGGTCAGACAGTCCAGCATCCCGGCGGCATTACCGGCATTGAAGGCGTCATAATAGCGCTGGATCAGGGCAAGGGTCTCGGTGCGGGGCATGGCAGTCCTCTGGCATTCGGTTGGGATGCAGCCTATCGGCCGCAGCGCCAAAGGCCAAGCCGGACGGGGACGCTTCACATCGACTTTGCGACCTGCCCATCACGGCTGGTACCCTGCGGACGCCCTTTAGAAATCGGTCGGCGCGCCGCCTTCCTGTTTGCGGCGGGCGAGAAAGCGGTGGTGCAATTCCTGGTGGGCGATCTGTGGGACCGGCCCCGCAAAAGGAACAGCGGGGCGGGCTGCCAAAGCTGCCGCCCGCGGCCCCCCTCCCGCGCGTTTCAGGCCGCAGCAGCCTTTCAGGTCAAAACCGGAAAAGCACCCCGAGGTTCAGGCCTTCGGCGTGATAATCCGCCTGGGCGTCGTCGGCGAGCAACGGGCCGTCATAGACGACGTTCGAGAAGAGACGCTGCTGCTTGTAGCTGGCAAAGATCCCCATGCTGTCCGATAGCGAGAAGCGAACCCCGCCCTCGATCTGGCCACCCGCCCCGGATTGCGTGTCGAAGACCCCGCTGGACGAATTCTCGACCGCGATGGCTCCAAGCCCGAGGCCGACGAAAACCTCCAGCTTCGGCGTCAGCGCGAAGTTGCGGCGAATGACGGCCATCACGCTGGTCGAGGCGATGACATCGTTCTCGTAAGGCGGTGAATAGGTGCCGTCGGTGACCATGACGTCGAGACCGACATCGAAGCCGGCCAGCAGCCGTGACGAGTAGACACCGACGCCGTAGCCGGTCCGCCGGTCGGTGTCATAGTCCGAGCAGCCCGGATCGCAGAATTGAACCGCGTCGGGCAGGATGGAACTGCCGTAAAGCTCGACAAAAGTGCCTTCGGCATGGGCGGCGAAACCCGTGGCAAGACCGCCAGCAAGGCTGAGAGAAAGGATCAATCGGGGCATCTGGCTTCCTTTTCACGGCCGGCAAGAGATTGCAGCGCGCTGTTAGCGCTACAAACGTGTTGCGGCGGAATTGTGTCAGTCGGACTGGTCGCAAGCTTTGGCAACCGGCCCTAGAAGTCCGTCGGCGCGCCGCCCTCTTGCTTGCGTTTGGCCACAAAGCGGCGCAGGTCCTCCTGATGGTCGCCGTTCATCGGCGGTGCCTCGAATTCGTTCAGGATCTGCTTGTAGATCCGGTGCGCGCGCTCGGTGGTCCAGACCGACCCGTCAATCTGCCACGCCTCATAGTTGCGCCAGTCGCTGCAGATCGGGGCGTAGAACGCGTGCTGATAGCGGTCCTGGGTGTGCTGGACGCCAAAGTAATGCCCGCCGGGGCCAACCTCTTTGATCGTGTCAAAGGCCAGGTCCTCGTCCGTGGTGGCGAAGGTCGCCTCCTCGAAATAGCGCTGGATCATCTGCAGGACCTCGCAGTCCATGATGAATTTCTCGGGCGAGGCGATCAGCCCGCCCTCCAGCCAGCCCGCGGCGTGGTAGACCATGTTGGTCTGGCTTTGCACCGCCGACCACAGCGAGTTCGACGTTTCCCACATCGCCTGCCCGTCCGGCACGTTGGCGGCACAAACACCGGATGCCCGCATCGGTACGCCATAGAACCGCACCAGCTGGCCCGTCATCTGGGTCGCGCGCATGTATTCGGGCGTGCCAAAGGCGGGCGCGCCGGATTTCATGTCGACGTTCGACGTAAAGGTGCCAATCGCCACCGGGCAGCCGGGATTGATGTATTGCAGCAGGGCCACCGCCGCCAAAGCCTCGGCAATCGACAGGGCCACCGCGCCTGACATCGTGACAGGGGCCATTGCCCCGGCCAGCGTAAAGGGCGTGATCACCACCGGCTGACCGCGCCGCGCCATCCGCATGGCACCATCCAGCATCGGATAATCGTGCTTCAATGGCGAAACCGAGTTGATGTTGGTATACAACCGCGGCTTGGCCTGAAACTCCTCCTCGGTCAGACCGCCCGCGATCTTGACCATCTCCATCACATCCTCGACCCGCTCGGCACCAAGCGAATAGGCGTGGACCACCTTGTCGGTCAGGGTCAGTTTTTCATACAGGCAATCCAGATGCCGGACGCTTGCATGGATGTCGCAAGGTTCGACCGGATAGCCGCCCGCGATGTGGATGCAGTTGAAATACTGCGTCAGCTTCACGAATTCCTTGAACGTCGCGAAATCGCCGGTGCGTTTGCCGCGTTCCATGTCCCAGGCGTTCGGCGGCGACGAGACGTTGACGAACAGCATATGCTTGCCGCCCATGATCAGTTCGCGGTCCGGGTTGCGCGGGGTGATGGTGAAGGTGCTTGGCGCGCGGCCCACCATTTCCATCACGAAATCCTCGTCCATGCGGACGTTGGTGCCCTTGATGGCGCACCCGGCCTTGCGCATGATTTCCAGCGCTTCGGGGTTCAGAAATTCGATGCCGATGTCGCGCAGGATGCGCATCGCGGTCTTGTGGACGCGCTGCACGGCCTCGGCATCAAGGGGTTCGGTCGGCCGGTCCGGGTTGACCGGTATCCGCCCGGGCATCTGGTCGATGACAGCGGTTCCGGCACGATCCTTCATGCCTGCCCGGCCTCCGGCACGCTTTCTCCGGTTCGGTTCATCGCTCATTTTCATGCACTCCGCTGACAAACCCCAAGATGCGGGAAGCGGGGGGGCAAAAGACACCGTATCCGCGACGCAAAAGCGTCGTTTTTGCGTGATGGGCCGATTTGTCAGGCGGAAAGCTGGTCCAGCCAGCCGGGCAAAGCCCCGATATCGGGCAGGACCGCATCAGCATGGGGGGCCAGATCCGCCGCGCCCGCGATCCCGGTCAGCACCGCAACGGTGCGCATTCCGGCGGCGCGACCGGCCTCAAGATCATGGCGGCTGTCGCCCACCATCACCACCCGCCCAGGGTCAAGACCCAGGCTGCGGGCGAAAGCCAGACACATGCCGGGGGCCGGTTTCGCGCCATGGCCACTGTCCCAGCCAGCGATGAAATCAAAGCAGTCGGTGATGCCGTTCCGGTCCAGTTGCTGACGAGCGGGACGTTCGGAATCGTTGGTCGCCACCCCAAGCTTCAGCCCCCGGGCGCGGAAACCGGCCAGCAGCGGGCGCAACGGCACCGCCTCGGACATCGTGGCACCTCCTGCCGTCTCATCAATCCGCAGGGTCAGGCTGGCGACCGTCTCGCCCGGCAGATGCGGGGCCAGGGCCGCCGCGATGTCACTGGCGGTGGCGGCAATCACCGGGCTGTCGGGGGCAAAGGTCAGGGTGTCTTTGTCAAAGCCAATGGCCCGGCCCAAGCGGACGGAATGGTCCGCGTCCTCCGCCATAAGGTCCAGAAATCCCGCAGCCCAACGCCCCCAACTGGTGCGAAAGTCGAACAGGGTTCCGTCCTTGTCGAACAAGAGGCCGTCAATGAGGGGGGAGGGCATGGGGTCAGGGCTCCGGGATGTTGGTCAGGTCCAGTTTGGTACGTCCCCGCCCGGCAGCGCCGCGCGGGCGGCCTGCGGGGCGGTGTAGGGCAGGCCGTTCTGGTCACAAAACGCGGTGATCCAGCGGTCCTCCTGCATCAGAAAGTCCAGAACCGCGCCATGAAACAAAGGATCAACGGCACGGGCGCGCAAATCACCCGCTCCGGCACCGGTCGCGCCAAGAAAAACCGGGAACAACTCGTCATCGGCGGCAAGCCAACCCAGCGCCTGCAGGGCGATCACCGTGGCCGCGTCTTCATGCATCTAGTTGTCCACAACTGTTTCACACCCGCCTGACGGCAATATGATGATTGTCCGCAATTCGGAAAGGATTTCTTAACTACTTCGGTAACACACTGTTCAGCATCCCCGGGGGAGGGAGTCTGGAAAGCAAGATATGAGCGGTCGAATCCTCATTGTCGATGACATGGCCAGCAACCGGATCGTCACTCAGGCGCGCCTGGCGGCGGCATTCTACGATCCGGTGCTGGC
>CAIXBE010000249.1 GCA_903917595.1 uncultured Rhodobacterales bacterium | reverse complement strand
TCGACCGCGCGCAGCACCGCCTCGATATCGATCGCTTCCGGGGCAATCCCCGGGTCCACTCGCAATTCGACGCCCCCCGTCTGCAAGATCGGCACCGCCTGGTCGAAGGCGAGCAGCACCTTGATCGAGCCCGGCTTCATCCCCATCCGGTGAAGCGCGAAATACCGCTGGCCCAGCAGCACATGCGCCTCGTCATAGCCATCAGCGGCCCGCCCGGTCTTGGCCGCTGGAGGCAGGATGCCCTCGGCGATCAGGAAGCGGATCTGGCGCGCCGGGACACCCAGGCGCTCGGCAAGTTCGGTCAGGGTCATGGCAGCTCCTTTAACGAGACATGAGTTATGTCACGTTTTGTGAGCTGTCAAGGAACGTGACAAGAAACATGTCTTGATACTGGAAGAGCAGGCCCGGCGTTTAGGACGTTTCCAGTCACGCCCAGTCATTTGTTTCCCTTACTCTGCCGCGTGCAGCCTCTGGACACCTGACCCTGCTGCCACCGCAGCCTCACGTGAGCGAAGGTCGTCTTCGCGGACGCCGACCTCGCGGCGCACCGAAGGGTGGACCCGGTCGCGCATCAGTGGCTCGCTGCGCAGGCTCAGGATCATCAGCAGCGCAATCAGCGGCAGCAGGTCGATAGCGGCCGCAGCAATCCAGGCGTGCAGGGCGGCACCAAAGGCTTGCGAGCGAACGGCCTCGCCGAGGCTGATCACTGCCGGAACCGGTACTGAAACCTCTGTGCGCTCATCGGCCCAAGCGTCGGCCTGCGTTACCCATTGCTGTGTGGCTGCATCCAGCCCGGCAACGGCATTTCCCTGCACGCGAACGATGCCGGTGGTCTGCACGACCACGCCCGGATCCAGTGCTTGCAGCGCCATCACCACCGATGACACTTGCTGGGCTGCCGTCATGAAGCCCTTCTGGTCCCCTGCAGCGGCCGAACCGCGCAGGGCGGTGACTGCGACCTCGCCCTGGCCGCGCAGCTCGTCTGCCTCGGCATCAAGCGCGATGAGAGCACGCTGCGCTGTGTCGAATCCGTCGGCGGCTAGAGTGAGGACAGCAAAGCGCGGTCCTTCGCCGGATTGACCGAAGGCACCCTCCGCCTCTTGCGCTGCCATCGCGCGGTATCCCGCGGCGGTTGAGGATGCGGATCCGATCAGCGCCGCGAGATCGGCCTGGGCCGAAGCCTGGGCCAAGGCGGCGCTGATCGGCTCGACACGCGCAACGAGTTCTGCCGAAAGCGCACTGGTGCCGGCCATAGAGACGACCACCGCCTGGGCACTGGCGCCGATCGCAACCGACGTCAGGGCGAGGCCACCAAGCACTAATGCCGTTGTCCCGATGAGGGTGCGGACCCGGCTGGCGGACCCGATCGCCATGTGCCAGCCAACGCCCAGTGCCCCGGCCAAGACCAATCCACCCGCCGCAGAGACAAGCAGATTGCCTCCGGCGGCATGATAGCCAAGGCCGGTGCCGAGTGCGGCGAAGGCGGAACAACCAATCGACGCATATTGGGCGAACCGGGTGCTGCGCTCGAAATGGGTAGGGGGCTCGTCTAGGGCCATGGCAAGTCCTTTCAAAAATCTGGGACGGTAGCAGGCGCGTCAGCGCGGCTGGCAGTATTTTGGCATCAGACCTTCATAGGGACCGGCCTGCTGCTGCACCGGGCGGTAAAGCCCGTCAGGATCGTAGCGGGCGCAGCGCCCGGCCATGCCAGCTTCGATCAGACGCATCCCGAGGTCGTAGCCACCGACCGCGCAATGGCCAACCTGGCGGTCGTAGGTGGTTTCCCCAGTGAGCGTGCAGGTGATGGTCTGACCCTGCACAAGATCGTGCATGAAGGCTTTGGCTGCCTTGCCCCGCGCTGTGCCCAACTCGTCGGCGGTGACACCTGATAGACGCACCGGGACACCGGCCACCTCGATGGTGTCGCCGTCACGGATATGCGTGACAAACCCTTCGAGCACGAAGTTGCCGGCGAATGCGGGGTGCGCCATCAAAAGGGCAAGCGATAGCGCCAGCGCGATCCATCGCCGAGCGGTTCGGGCTAAGGCAGGAACCTTGGTGCGGCCATCAAGATCAATCATCGTGAACTCCCAAAGAAAAGCACTTGTCGACCGGGAAGAATCGTCCCGACGACCGCAATTGATTAATTAATCGTTAACGGTGACAATCCCTGTCAGGGAAGTGTCAAGCGCAGCGCGGGTCCGTCGGAAAGGCGCTGCGTGCTCGCCTGAACTACCCTGCTCAACTGCCCGGCCAATAGGTTGCACATAGAGAGCAGGGCAGCTGAAGCCGGTCCCTCCCACGCTCAGCATGGGACGTCCCCATCGCACTGGAAAACAGTTCGCTTCGCTTAACGAAGCAGGCTAGCCTCATGGCAATATCTGTCACGGAGTGGACATGTCGCTAAGCAAAGCCCGCGATCTTCTGCGACTGGCCGAGATGGCCGCGTCCCGCCACATGGGCGTCTCGCTTGCGGAGATCGCAGAAGAGTTCGATGCTGACCATCGCACGGCTCAGCGCATGACCAAGGCGCTTGAAGACGTTTTCCAGAATGTCGAGGTCAACACCGATGAAGATCGTCGCCGGCGCTGGAAGTTGCGCGACTCCAGCCTGCTACGCCTGAAGGGCGCTGGGTTAGGCGATAGCGAACTCGCTGCGCTGGAGATGAGCATCAAGCGGGCTGAGCGGGAAGGTGCGACGCATGATGTCAAGGCGCTGATCTCGCTGCGCGATCGCCTACTTGCCCATATGCCCGGGCCACATGCCAGGCGCGCGGAGGCTGATGCTGAGGCGGTGCTGGAGGCTTATGGCTACGCCTCACGTCCCGGTCCGCGAGTCAGGGCCGAGCCTCTGGTACTGGAGACAATAGCACAGGCCCTGAAGGGGCCCTTCCTGCTGGTCGTTACCTATGCCGGACCCAAGGACAACGAGCCGCGCGAGCGCGTTCTGGAACCTTACGGCCTTCTGCTAGGCATCCGCCGCTACCTGGTCGCACGCGAACAGGGCAAGACCGGCGGGCTGCAGCACTTCCGCCTTGACCGCATCGGCAAGGCTCGCCTCGGAGCGCAAAGCTTCGCCCGCGATCTCGACTTCGACCTCTTGGCCCATTCAGCCCGCGCCTTCGGCTCCTATCATGCCGATGCGGAGTTCGGCGATGTGGTGTGGCGCTTCCGCCCCGCTGCTGCAGCTGCCGCCCGAGAATTCGTGTTCCATCCACAGCAGGAACTAAGCGACGAAAAGGATGGGTGTCTTACTGTGCGCTTCCGAGCGGGCGGGTGGCTTGAGATGGCCTGGCATCTCTATGCTTGGGGGGATCAGGTCGAAGTGCTGGAGCCGCAGGAACTGGCCGCCTTGGTGGCAGCGCACAGGCGTAGTGATTTCCCTGCGATGCCGTGAGGTGGTTGGATTGCGAAGGAATATGTTTCGGCGTGCATGTTTGGATGTAACCTGCCGGTTGCCATCGCTTGCCTGAGTTTGTGACGATCCAATAAGGCACGTGCATAGCAACGTCGTTAACTGTCAGTCTAAGCAAGCACACCCCTAGCAGCCGTTGAACCTCCTGCTGACGCGTCAATAGATCGTCGTCAAATGAACCCATCATTGCGACCCTGTATCGTGCTTTACCCTTTCTAACCTTAGTTGCGGAAATGCACCAAGGTATCCTTCTGATTTCACGCGCGAGCATGGGGTCGTGGCCTGCCCTGATCGGGTAGTTCGGTTTCAGTCTTGGTCCACAACGGGTGACGCTAAGGCTGACATGGCCGCCAGAGCGGCATCGGCTGCGACCCCGGCCGCCGGCCGGACTTGCCTAGCGACACCAACACAACAACCCGCCGGCGCTCGGCGACAACCTCCTCC
>CAIXBE010000248.1 GCA_903917595.1 uncultured Rhodobacterales bacterium | reverse complement strand
TGCAATCCTCTGGCTCGCCGTGGGCGGGCAGTCCGGCGTCCACCATCGCCTTGGCCGTGACCAGGAACACGCGGCGCATGTCGTCGGCCGACTCCGAGTCATTCTGAATGAGATCGCTAAGCAGTCCTACCGTGAATCCTAAACCCATCGAACTCTTACCCCCAAAGGTTTGCATCGGACGGGTGGACCCCTTCGGCGTCATACTTCAAAGGGTGCGGGCGGTCTTCGGACAGAAGCAGCGGGCCGTCAAGGTCTGTCCAAGCGGCCCCTTGGGCCAGCAGGACGGCCGGGGCCATCGCCAGCGATGATCCTACCATGCAGCCGACCATGACCTTGAAGCCCATCTGCAGGGCAAGGTCGCGGGTCAAAAGGGCCTCGGTCAGCCCTCCGGTCTTGTCAAGCTTCAGGTTCACGACGTCATACTTGCCCTTCAACGCCGCAAGACTGGCCCGGTCAAAGCAACTTTCATCGGCGCAGACCGGGACCGGGCGGGCAATTTCGGCCAGCATGTCGTCCTGCCCGGCGGGGAGGGGTTGTTCGACCAACTCGACCCCCAGCCGCACCAGATGCGGGGCGAGGTCGGTATAGACCTCGGGGGTCCAGCCCTCATTCGCGTCGATGATTATCCGCGACCGGGGCGCACCGGCGCGGACGGCCTCCAGCCGGGGCATGTCGTCGGGGGTGCCAAGCTTGATCTTCAAGATCGGGCGGTGGGCGTGGGTTGCGGCGGCGGCTTGCATCGCTTCTGGAGCCGCCAAGGACAGCGTGAACGCGGTAACGACGGGGCCGGGGGCAGAAAGGCCTGCAACGTCCCAGGCCCGCTTTCCGGCCTGCTTTGCCCCAAGGTCCCACAGCGCGCAATCGAAGGCGTTGCGCGCCGCACCGGGCGGCAGGGCAGACTGCAGCGCATCGCAAGTGATGCCAGTCGGCAGGGTCTCGATCTGGGCCCGCACACTGTCGGGGGTCTCACCGTAACGAGCATAGGGCACGCACTCTCCCCGCCCGGTCACGCCGTTGCGGGTCACGCTTGCCACCACCACCCGCGCCTGGGTCTTGGCCCCGCGCGAAATGGTGAAGGTCTGAGCGAGGCGGAAGGTTTCGTCAAAGACCGTGATCATCGGCAGGACCTGAAGCGCAGCTGTTCCGTCGTGTTACCCTCCCCGACCGTCACGCCGCAACCGCCAAACGGAAACGGGGGCCCGAAGGCCCCCGTCCGTTGACGGTGAATGGAAGGTCAATTCCGGCAAGTGATCGCCTGGAACCCGTCGCAGTAACCTTGGTCGCAGACCGCCCCGGTGCCGATCAGACGCGTGGGCGTGCTGGCCCCGATGTCGTTCGCGACGGTATAGTCGGACGCCGTGGCCCAGCCTTCCGCCTGGCAGAATTTCTTGGCCGCCGGGGCACCGCATCCGGTGGCCCAATCGACGCACAGGTCCAGCCGGTTGCCGTTGAATTTCGGTTCAAGATAGACCTGCTCGACCGGATCGGGCTTGAAGCAGGTGATCGAAGCAAAGCCGTCGCAATAGGCCTGATCGCAGACTGCGCCGGTCGATAGCAGACGGGTCGGGGTGGAGGCACCGATGTCCGCGGCAACGACATGGTTGCTCGACTCGGTAAAGCCGATGCTGACGCACCAGGCATCTGCAGCAGGCTTGCCGCAATCCACGCCCCAGGACAGGCAAAGGTCCAGCGGTTGCGAGCCGACTTTCGGTGTGGAATAGGTCGTCTCTTCGGCGAAGGCTGAGGTTGCCATGGCCATCACGCCGATGACGATTGCAGTCAGATAAGATTTGCGCAACGAGATCATGTTGTTTCCTTTCAGGGTTGGGTGAAATGGTCGAGAACGTGATCAGGAAATCGTGATCGGTCATTGTTAGGCAATGTCCGGGCCATTGATAGATGATATCACTGCCCGCCCGGTTGCGGCAATTCTCCTCGGAAGAAGATTCTACGACATTGCCCGCCAGACAAAGCCGGTTCCAGTTCCGATCTTGATTTGCTGCAGTCGCAAAGCAGATGTTGCGCTGCGGCGAGCAACAATCTAACAACGGAAGCATCCATGGTGCAATTTACTTACCAAGAGAATCGCATGAGCTTTCGTCTGCAACCTGCCGCCCCTGCCCGTCCGAACCGTTGCCAGTTGTTCGGACCCGGCTCACGTCCCGAACTTTTTGCTAAGATGGCCGTCAGTGCGGCGGATGTGGTCAACCTTGATCTGGAGGATTCGGTTGCCCCGGCAGACAAGCCGCAGGCGCGGGCCAACATCATCACGGCGATTGGTGCGGTGGATTGGGGGAAAAAGACCCTGTCGGTCCGGATCAACGGGCTGGACACTCCTTACTGGTATCGTGATGTCGTGGACCTGCTGGAACAGGCAGGCGACCGGCTGGACCAGATCATGATCCCTAAGGTCGGTTGTGCAGCCGATGTCTACGCGGTCGATGCGCTGGTGACAGCCTGCGAGGCGGCGGCTGGCCGGCAAAAGCGGATCAGTCTGGAAGTCATAATCGAGACAGCGGCAGGGATCGCCCATGTCGAGGAAATCGCGGCCAGTTCCCCCCGCTTGCAGGCGATGTCGCTGGGCGCGGCTGACTTTGCGGCCAGCATGGGGATGCAGACAACCGGCATCGGCGGAACGCAGGAAAACTATTACATGCACCGTGAAGGCCAAAAGCACTGGTCCGACCCGTGGCATTGGGCGCAGGCAGCCATCGTTGCGGCCTGTCGGACGCATGGGGTGCTGCCGGTGGATGGGCCTTTTGGCGATTTCAGCGATGACGAAGGTTTTCGCGCGCAGGCAAGGCGGTCGGCGACGCTGGGGATGGTTGGAAAATGGGCGATCCACCCCAAGCAGATCGCGCTGGCAAACGAGGTCTTCACCCCGTCCGAAGCCGCCCTGACCGAGGCCCGCGAGATTCTTGCCGCCATGGAGGCGGCCAAGGCTGCCGGTCAGGGCGCGGCCACCTACAAGGGCCGTCTGGTGGACATCGCCAGCATGCGCCAGGCCGAAGTGATCGTTCGGCAAGCTGCAATCATCGCCGGGGCCCAGGATCAAGCGCCCCGGATCGCACCTTAACGCAAGGGCAGACAGTTGCCGAACAACTGTTCATAGGTGGCGGAATTCACGTCAGCAGGGCTGTCATAATGGACCCCGCTCGTCAATCGTGGCACCCTGTTTTTCAAAAGCCCGACCAATCTCGGGGTAAGGGCCAATATGCGGTGTGGCCAATGCATATCTTGCGGAAGTCAGCCCAGCGCCTCGGCCAGCATTGACGAGGTCAAGACGGACTGGCTGGCCATGAACTCGGCCAGCTCAGCATACATCGACCGGTTCCGGGTGGCAAAAGCCATCGCCGGGACGATTTCCTCGCGCGTCATGCAGATCGGGATCGGCAGGCCGGTCCATTCGACAAAGGATTCGATCTTATGGCTGTTGGACGGGCTGGCCACGAACGGGCATCCGGCAAGGGCTGCGGCATAGACTCCATGGTGCTGCGCAGTCAGGTAAAGCTCTGCCCCCCTGAGCGTCGCGACAATGTCTTCAAAGCTGCCGCTGCGCATCGTGAGACGGTCGCCCTCGATGCCGGCGAACGGATCTGAAAGCACCCCGTTCTGATGAAACCCACCTATTGCCCGACCATGAGCAAGAGGAATCGCCTGCCCCTGGGCCAGAAACAAAGGGTCGGCGGCCGAATCAAGCAGCAGTCTCGGCTCTCCGCCATATCGGCGGGCAAAGGCGGCGCTGCGCGGCTCACGCACAGTCAGTAGAGCAAGGTCGGCAAGGATGTCGTCCTTTGGGCAGTCGTATTGCTGAAAAAGCGCGTTCACCAGAAGGACGCGTTTGCCGCTGCGTTTCGCGCTCTGGATGAGGTCCAGCAGAAACCGCGCACGGTTGCCCGAGTGATGGATCGTGCCTTCGCCATTGACGAGAAGGGCATCCGCTTCCTGGAAGGCGTCCTCGTCGACAGCTTTTTCCTTGTGATCATGGATCCCGACGATGACAAGCCCCGGCACCTGCGCGATAGCGGTCCCCAGCGACCGCATGACCGCCTTGCACCCGGCATGGCGGGCGGATTCGGTGCTGTTTGCAAGGAAGAGTTTCATTTCTGGTTCCGGACAAGGGGCGGAAGCAGGCTAGTCGACCTGTGTGATCAGGCGCAACGCCAAACGGCCTTCGTCCGATGACAGATGCCGCCAAGCCATCAGCCAGCCAGTTGCGCAATTCCCGCTGTGCGGCCATATAGGGGCTGTCCCCGTAAGGAAGATCGCATGAACTACCTTGAGTTTGAAAAGCCCCTCGCCGAGATCGAAGGCAAGGCAGAAGAGCTTCGGGCTATGGCCAGGACCGGCGGTGGCGTGGACTTGACGAAAGAGGCCGAAGCGCTGGACCGCAAGGCGGATACTGCCCTGCGCGATCTTTACAAGAATCTGACGCCTTGGCAGAAATGTCAGGTCGCGCGCCACCCCGACCGGCCGCACTGCACCGATTACGTCGAGGCGCTGTTTACCGAATTCACCTCGCTTGCCGGGGACCGGGCCTTTGCCGATGACCACGCGGTCATGGGCGGCATTGCCCGGTTTCAGGACCAACCCGTAATGGTGATCGGCCACGAAAAGGGCAATGACACCAAAAGCCGGATTGCCCGCAACTTTGGCATGGCCCGGCCAGAAGGCTATCGCAAGGCGATCCGCCTGATGGATCTGGCCGACCGCTTTCACCTGCCGGTGATCACGCTGGTCGACACGCCCGGCGCCTATCCCGGCAAGGGCGCCGAGGAACGCGGCCAGGCCGAGGCGATTGCCCGATCGACTGAAAAGTGCCTGACCATCGGCGTGCCACTGATTTCGGTGGTGATCGGCGAAGGCGGCTCTGGCGGGGCGGTTGCGCTGGCGACGGCGAACCGGCTGGCGATGCTGGAACACTCGGTCTATTCGGTCATCTCGCCCGAAGGCTGTGCGTCGATCCTGTGGAAAGACGCCGAAAAGATGCGCGAAGCGGCCGAGGCTTTGCGGCTGACCGCACAGGATCTGCAACGTCTGGGCATCGCCGACCGGATCGTCAGCGAGCCGCTTGGCGGGGCGCAAAGGTCGCCGAAAGCGGCGATCGACGCGGTTGGCAAGGCGATCGAGGCGATGCTGGCCGAGCTTTCCCCGATGAAGCGTGAGGCGCTTATCCGCGACCGGCGGCAGAAGTTCCTGAGCATGGGGTCAAAGGGTCTGGCGGCGTGATCCGCGCGGCGGCGCTTGCGGCGGTTGTTGCTGGCGCGGCCAATGCCGGAACACTGGAAGGGCGGCTGGTCACCTTTACTGTCGAAACCTGGGACCAGCGCGAAGCGCCGCTGCTGTCGGCGCGCGGGCGGACGGTAACCGTTGGCCAAGGCGTGGAATTCGGGCTGGACCCTGAGGGACGCACCGGCGGGCTGGACGTGGTGCCGGTCGATGTCGAAATCGGACCGACGCGGATCGAGCTATCCTATCACGAAGGGATCGGCAGGTTCTACGACTCCACCTTTAACGGCTATGTGCTGCGCTTTGAAACCGAATGCGCCTTGTTCGAGAATGTCGTTGTCGACACCGTCGCCAGCACGATGAAAGTGACCGATGTCTGGGCCGAGGTCGGGGCGCTGTATATCAACGTCTCGGGTCTTGGCTACGGGCCGGACTCGACCCTGGCGCTGGACCTTGAAGTCGCGGATTGCCCGTTGAGCTGAGGCGGCCAGCGTGTCGCCTTTGGCTGGCATCGGGGGTTTCACACCCCCGAACCCCCGCGGAGTATTTTTTAAAAGAGCAAAGCGGGGGGGAAATTTCCCTCTGCCGGACACGCAGGAGTGTGCGATAACTGGTGCACTATGCGACAACAAGCGTCGCCTCAAGCGGCGAAAAATCAGAGGGAAATGTGATATGTTGAATGAGTTCAAAAGCTTTATCACGCGCGGTAACGTACTTGACTTGGCAGTCGGGATCATCATCGGCGCGGCCTTCACCGCGATTGTGACATCGCTGGTTGATGACCTGATCCAACCGATTATCGGCATGATCATCGGCGGGGTCGATTTTTCCAGCTGGGGCTTTTCGATCGGCGAGGCGAAATTCGCTGTTGGCAACTTTATCACGGCGATCATCAAGTTCGTGATCGTGGCATGGGTGGTGTTCCTGATCGTAAAGGCCGTCAACAAGATGACGCCGAAAAAGGCAGAGGCTCCGGCCGCCCCTGCAGGTCCTTCGGACAATGATCTGCTTAAGGAAATCCTGGCGGCGTTGAAAGCCAAGTGACATGAACGAACGGCCCGCAAGTTGGACTTGCGGGCCGGATCGGTTTCAGGCCGCAACCGCTGGAGCGCGGGGCCGCAGATACCAATACCACAACCGGTAAGCCCAAAGCGCCAGCAGCGGGCTGAAATGCACCATGGCAGGGGGCCAGCTGCCCCAGTTGTGCAGGGCCGCCCAGTGGATCAGCACCAGAACCACCGCCGGATAGGACAGGCGCTGCAGCGTCTTCCATCCGGCCCGCAGCCAGCGTTGCGAAGCGTCGTTCGACGTGATGGCCAGCGGCACGAAGATCAGCATCGCCAGCCAGCCGGTCCAGATATCGGTGTGCGGCAAAGCATCCAGAATGCGGTCCAGCGTGCCCCGGTCGATGACGTAGACGACGGTATGGACAGCGGCATAGACGAAAGCCGCCACCTCGATATCGCGGCGATGATGCACCAGCCAGCGCGGCCAGTGACGCCCCTTGAACAGCAGCATCAGGCCCGAAGCCATCATGCCGATGATCATGAAGCGGGCGGCCCATTCGCCGGAGGGATGCAGAACCCCGTGGAAGGCACGCGGGTCATCGCCAAAGAGCGGGCCGATCATGCCAAGCGCGGGAAGGGAAAGCACAATCCAAAGGATCAGGGTTGAAGGCTTGTAGCCGGAAATTGTCATGAGGCACCCGTGTTGCGGCACCGGTAATACGCCCGGCGCGACGGGTTCCGTCGCGCCGGGTTAGCGTCAATTACATTTTCAGTGCGTCAGCGCCCGAGATCGTCGGCAGGCCAAGCGCCTCGCCCACGGCGGCATAAGTCAGCTTGCCGGCATGGACGTTCAGCCCGGCCAGAAGATGCTTGTCGTCGGCGCAGGCCTTCTTCCATCCCTTGTTGGCAAGGGCCAGCATGAAGGGCATGGTCGCGTTGCCAAGGGCCTGGTTCGAGGTGCGGGCAACAGCGCCCGGCATGTTGGCCACGCAGTAGTGCATGATGCCGTCAACCTCGTAGATCGGGTCCAGGTGGGTGGTGGCGTGGCTGGTCTCGAAGCAGCCGCCCTGGTCGATGGCGACGTCAACCAGCGCAGCACCCGGCTTCAGCTCTTTCAGTTGCGCCTTCGAGATCAGCTTGGGCGCAGCGGCACCCGGGACCAGAACCGCGCCGATGATAAGGTCAGCCTCGCGCGCCAGTGCAATGGTGTTGCCAGCCGAGGCATAGGCGTTCTTGAACTGACCGCCAAAGACGTCGTCCAGATAGCGCAGACGGTTGATCGACCGGTCGATCACGGTCACATCCGCGCCCATGCCGGCGGCGATCTTGGCCGCATGGGTGCCAACGACACCGCCGCCGATGACCAGCACCTTGGCGGGCAGCACACCCGGCACGCCGCCGAGAAGGACGCCACGGCCGCCATTGGCCTTTTGCAGGGTCCATGCACCGACCTGCGGGGCCAGACGGCCCGCAACTTCGGACATCGGGGCCAGAAGCGGCAGGCCACCACGGTCGTCGGTCACGGTTTCATAGGCGATGCAGGTCGCCCCGCTGGCCAGAAGATCGGCGGTCTGCTCTGGATCGGGTGCCAGGTGCAGGTAGGTGAACAGCACCTGACCTTCGCGCAGACGTTTGCGCTCGATCGCCTGGGGTTCCTTGACCTTGACGATCATGTCGGCCTTGGC
>CAIXBE010000247.1 GCA_903917595.1 uncultured Rhodobacterales bacterium | reverse complement strand
TCGCCGCCTGTGTCTCTCCGGCACCCGAATTCATGGGGGCCACCCGCACCGAAACGACCATCAACGGCCGCGACTATGTGGTCTTGCAAAAGGGCGAACGGGTGGAGGTGATCCGCCTTGGCTATGCCCGCCGGGGCGAGCATCAGGAGATTCGCGCCACGATGATCGAACTGATCCCCACGGTCACCGGCTGCACCTTGCGGGAAAGCACCTTGACCGGCGACAGTGGCGAGATGCGGGGGTCGTTGAACTGTCCGGGCTGACGCGCTTGAACCCCGCTTGACAGCGGCGCGCCAAGCGCCAAGAAGCGGGCAGCCAGCCGGAGGCCCTTATGCCCGCCCAGATCGACCTTTCCCGCCGCCTGCCCGACGCCCGGATCCCGGAACTGCCGAACCCCTATTTCGGCAAGGTCCGCGACTGCTATGATCTGGCGGACGGCACCCGGCTTCTGATCTCCTCGGACCGGATTTCCGCCTTTGACCAGATCCTTGCGGTGATCCCGTGGAAGGGGCAGGTCTTGACCCAGCTTGCCCGCTACTGGTTCGACCTGACCGCCGACATCGCGCCGAACCATGTGATCTCATACCCCGATCCGAATGTGGTTCTGGGTCGCCGCCTGACCATTCTGCCGGTGGAAATCGTGGTGCGGGGCTACCTTGCTGGCAGCACCTCGACCTCGATCCTGACGCAATACAGGGCGGGCGCGCGCGCGATGTATGGCCACCGGTTTCCGGACGGGTTGCGGGACAATCAGGCCCTGCCGCAGGCGATCATCACGCCGACCTCCAAGGCCTTTGACGGCGGCCATGACGAACCGCTGACGGCAGAGGACATCATCCGCACCGGCCTTTTGACGCAAGAGCAATGGGATACGGTCAGCGCAATGTCGTTGGCCCTGTTCGCGCGGGGGCAGAAGGTGGCGGCCGAACGCGGGCTGATTCTGGTCGACACGAAGTATGAATTCGGCACCGATGCGGATGGTCGCATCCTGCTGGCCGACGAGATTCACACGCCCGACAGCAGCCGCTACTGGCGGGCCGACGGCTATGGGGCGGCGCTGCGCGATGGCACCCGCCCGCCCAGTTTCGACAAGGATGTGATCCGGTCCTGGGTGGTGGCGCGTTGCGATCCCTATGCCGACACGATCCCCGAAATTCCACTGGAGATCATCGAAAAGACCGCCCTCGTCTATATCGAGGCGTATGAGGCGATCACCGGGCAGGCCTTTGTTCCCGATACGACCGGTGGGACGCCGCTGGACCGGGTCCGGGCGAACCTTGCGGCCTTCTTTCCGGCCAGGTGACCATGGCTGTTTGCGCTAACACGGGCAAATGCTTTAGGATCGGGCAAAAGCAAAGGGAAAACGGCGATGATTCTCAGCTGTGGTGAGGCGCTGATCGACATGCTGCCCCGGACCTCGATCGGGGGAGAGGCGTGTTTTGCCCCTTACGCTGGCGGGGCGGTGTTCAATACGGCCATCGCTTTGGGGCGACTGGGGGCGCCTTCGGCGTTTTTCTCGGGCGTGTCCAACGACATGCTGGGCGAGATTCTGGCCGACACCCTGACCGCGTCAAAAGTCGACATCCGTCCTTTGGCCCGGTCCGACCGCCCGACCACGGTTGCCTTCGTCAAGCTGGTGGACGGGCAGGCGACCTATGCCTTTTATGACGAGGCAACGGCGGGCCGGATGCTTGCGACCGCCGACCTGCCGGCGCTTTCGGCGGATG
>CAIXBE010000246.1 GCA_903917595.1 uncultured Rhodobacterales bacterium | reverse complement strand
TTCAGTGGAACCGGTGACCGACCGCGCGCTTTTGGCGTTGCAGGGTCCAGGGGCCGAAGCAGCTTTGGCGGCGCTGTTGCCGGGGGTCGCGGAAATGCGGTTCATGGATCACCGGGTGATCGGTGACATCTGGGTGTCACGCTCGGGCTATACCGGAGAAGACGGGTTTGAAATCTCGGTGCCGGATGCAAGGGCTGAGGGTTTCGCGCGCAAACTTCTGGCGCAACCGGGGGTGGCCCCGATTGGCCTTGGTGCAAGGGACAGTTTACGGCTGGAGGCGGGGCTTTGCCTTTTTGGCCATGACATCGACACGACCACCAGCCCGGTCGAGGCCGGCCTGAACTGGGCGATCCAGAAGGTTCGCCGCACCGCGGGCGGGCGCGCGGGTGGATTTCCCGGTGCCGCGCGTATTCTGGCGGAACTGGCCGAGGGCCCCGAACGCCTTCGCGTCGGTCTGCGCCCCGAAGGCCGCGCGCCGATGCGCGAGGGGGTCGAGGTTTTCGCCCCGGATGCCACGCCGGTCGGCCGCGTCACCTCGGGCGGGTTCGGGCCAAGCGTGAACGCGCCGATTGCCATGGGCTATGTCGCCCGCTCTCATGCCACCATCGGCACCGCACTTCTGGGCGAGGTGCGCGGCAAGCGACTGCCCCTGACCGTCACTGACCTGATTTCCCATCCCACCAGCTACAAGCGTTGAGGCAATACGATGAAATATACCAAAGATCATGAATGGCTGCGCGTCGAGGGTGACCTTGTCGTCGTCGGCATCACCGAACATGCGGCGACCCAGCTGGGCGACGTGGTGTTCGTGGAACTGCCCGAACCGGAAACCGTGGTCGCCGAGGGTGACGAGGTTTGCGTCATCGAAAGCGTCAAGGCCGCGTCCGACATTCTGGCCCCGGTTGACGGCGAGATTGTCGAAGTGAACGCCAAGCTTGTCGACAACCCGGGCTTGGTGAACGAGGACCCGACTGGGGCCGCCTGGTTCTTCAAGATGAAGCTGGATGACCTGAGCGTTCTGGACGAGTTGATGGACGAGGACGAATATCAGGACCTGATCGGCTGATTTCTCGCGCCCGGTGTCGAGTGGTGCCGGGCAAAACTTTTCGAAAAGTTTTGCAAATTCCTTCCAAGGAATTTGTCCGTCCCCATGCCCGAGGTATGCCATGACCTTCACCCCGACCGACTACAATCCCTATGACTTTGCCAACCGTCGCCATATCGGCCCTTCGCCGTCCGAAATGGCCGAGATGCTGGATGCGGTCGGCGTCCGGTCCCTGGACGAGCTGATCGACCAGACCGTCCCCGCCGCGATCCGGCAGAAACTGCCGCTGGGCTGGGCACCTTTGGCCGAGCATGAATTGCTGGCGAAGATGAAAGAGGTGGCCGGGAAAAACCGGGTGATGACCCAGCTGATCGGGCAAGGCTATTACGGCACCGTCACCCCCCCCGCGATCCAGCGCAACATTCTGGAGAACCCGGCCTGGTATACTGCCTATACCCCCTACCAGCCCGAAATCGCCCAAGGCCGGCTTGAGGCATTGCTGAACTATCAGACCATGGTCTGCGATCTGACCGGCCTTGATGTGGCCAACGCGTCGCTGCTGGACGAGGCGACAGCGGCGGCCGAGGCGATGACCATGGCCGAGCGCGTGGCGAAGTCGAAGATGAAAGCCTTTTTCGTCGACCGCTTCTGCCATCCCCAGACCATCGCCGTGATCCGCACGCGCGCACTGCCATTGGGCATTGAAATCATTGAGGATATCGTCGAAAACCTGAACCCCGGGAAGATTTTCGGCGCGATTTTCCAGTATCCCGGCAGCTATGGTCATGTGACCGACTTTACCGACCAGATTGCCGCTCTGCATGCCGCTGGTGCCATTGGCGTGGTGGCGACCGACCTTCTGGCGCTGTGCCTGCTGAAGGAACCCGGCGCGATGGGGGCTGATATCGCGGTCGGCTCGGCCCAGCGCTTTGGCGTGCCGATGGGCTATGGCGGGCCGCATGCCGCCTTCATGGCCGTCAAGGATGCGCACAAGCGGCAGATGCCGGGGCGGATCGTCGGCGTGTCGATCGACGCGCAGGGCGGCAAGGCCTACCGGCTGGCGCTGCAAACCCGCGAGCAACATATCCGCCGCGAAAAGGCGACCTCCAACGTCTGCACAGCGCAGGCGCTGCTGGCAGTGATGGCCAGCATGTATGCGGTTTTCCACGGGCCAAAGGGCCTGCGGGCGATTGCCGAACGGGTGCATTTCCTGACCCAGCGTCTGGCGCGTGCCTTGAAAGCGGCTGGGGCCAAGGTGTCTCCGAAAGCCTTCTTCGACACGATCACGGTCGAGGTTGGCGTGGGCCAGGCGGGTATCCTTGCCGCCGCGCGCAACGAAGGCCTGAACTTCCGCAAGATCGGCAATGACCGCGTCGGCATCAGCCTGGACGAGACGACCGATGAACGCGTGCTGGTGCGGGTCTTGAAAGCCTTCGGCATCGATGGCGTGCCACCCCACCGCGCCACGCTGGGCTTCCCCGAGGCGATGCTGCGCACGACCGACTACCTGTCCCATCCGGTTTTCCACATGAACCGGGCGGAATCGGAGATGATGCGCTACATGCGCCGTCTGTCCGACCGCGACCTTGCGCTGGACCGGGCGATGATCCCCTTGGGGTCCTGCACGATGAAACTGAACGCCGCGGCCGAGATGATGCCGATCACCTGGCCCGAGTTTGGCTCCTTGCACCCCTTTGCCCCGCGCGATCAGGCGGCGGGCTATACCGAGGCGATCACCGACCTGTCGGAAAAGCTGTGCGAGATCACCGGCTATGACGCGATGTCGATGCAGCCGAACTCGGGCGCGCAGGGTGAATACGCTGGGCTGTTGACCATCCTCGCCTATCACCGGGCGCGGGGCGATCACCAGCGCAAGGTCTGCCTGATCCCGGTGTCGGCGCATGGCACCAACCCGGCCAGCGCGCAGATGGCGGGGATGGAGGTGGTAGTCGTCAAATCCGCTCCAAACGGTGACGTGGACCTTGAGGATTTCAAGGCCCGGGCCCTGGCAGCGGGCGACCGTCTGGCGGCCTGCATGATCACCTACCCCTCGACTCATGGCGTCTTTGAAGAAACGGTCACGGAGATCTGCAAGATCACCCATGACCACGGGGGCCAGGTCTATATCGACGGCGCGAATATGAATGCGATGGTCGGGCTGGTGAAACCGGGCGAGATTGGCGGCGATGTCAGCCACCTGAACCTGCACAAGACCTTTGCCATTCCGCATGGCGGCGGCGGTCCCGGCATGGGTCCGATCGGCGTCAAGGCGCATCTGGCACCACATCTGCCGGGGCATCCTGAAACCGGCGGCGACGGGGCGGTATCGGCGGCTCCCTATGGGTCGGCAAGCATCCTGCTGATCTCATGGGCCTATTGCCTGATGATGGGCGGGGCGGGCTGCACCCAGGCCACGCGGGTCGCGATCCTGAACGCGAACTACATCGCGGCGCGACTTTCGGGCAGCTATCCGATCCTGTTCATGGGCAACAAGGGCCGCGTCGCGCATGAATGCATCCTGGACACCCGCCCCTTTGCCGAAGTGGGCGTGACCGTGGACGACATCGCCAAGCGTCTGATCGACAACGGTTTCCACGCGCCAACGATGAGCTGGCCGGTGTCGGGGACCTTGATGGTGGAGCCGACGGAATCGGAAACCAAGGCCGAGATCGACCGCTTCATCACCGCCCTTCTGGCGATCCGCGAGGAAATCCGGGCGGTCGAGAAGGGCGAGATTTCGTCCGAGGATTCACCCTTGCGCCATGCGCCGCATACGGTTGCAGCGTTGATCACCGATTGGGACCGCAAATACAGCCGCGAGCAGGGATGCTTTCCACCCGGCGCGTTCCGGGTCGACAAATACTGGCCACCGGTTGGCCGGGTCGACAACGTCCACGGCGACCGCAACCTGATCTGCACCTGCCCGCCGGTCGAAAGCTATATGCAGGCGGCCGAGTAAAGGTAAAAGCACTTGGGCGGGGCCGTGAAATCCCTCGATGGGTTTCATGGCCCCTGCCAGATCAGGGCGCGGGTTTCGGGGCCGGGGTTCCCAACACGCTGCCGACACCGGTGCCGCTGGTGCGCGGCTTTGACAGATCCGGCACCTTGGGCGGTGGCGGGGTCTTGCCCGGGGTCAGGACCTTGCCACTGCCCCCACCGCTGTTCTGCGCCAGGCAGGTCTGGGCCAGCGCCAGCGCGTCGGGGATGCCCTGGACATCATAGCCGCCGTCGATCCCGATCCCCAGCATCCGCAGATACTGGCCGCTGACCAGAAAATCGACCGTTGGCTGGATGCCTTCCCAAGTGATCCCGGCAAAGTATTCGTCCCACGCCTCGCCGACGCCGGTCCAGGGCAGGCCGGTTTCCATCATCATCTGCATGTCGAACTGCTCGCCGGTCTGGAACCGCACATCAGGGTGCGACAGCAGGATCGACAGGGTGTCGTTGGGGTAAAAGCCGATCCATAGGGTCTCGTCGTTGGTATAGCCGACCGACACCGAGCAATAGGAAAACGCGCCCCGGTCATCGGTATAGGCGGCACCTGTCCAATTCCCGGCCTCGAATTGCGAGCCGGGGATTTCCTCGGCGAAGGCTGGGGTCAAGGCGGTGGTGGCAGCAAGGCAAGCAGCAAGAACGAAGTGGCGCATGGCTGGATCCTGAGCAGGTTTCTGCGGGCAGAATGACAGCGGAACCCCCTTTTGTGCAAGTAAGGCTTTGCACCACCCGCCAAGTTGTCTGCCGGCCCACCCCGGGCAAGGGAATTGCTGTCCGGGCACGGGATATTGCGGCACATCCGCCCGAAAAATGCCGCTTGACGGCCATATTAGCTTTGCAAATCCGTGGGCGGCCAATGCTATGGCGCAGCCCGGGGCGCGTTTTCTACGCGCCGGAATCTGGGGAAGCAATCCATGATGTCACGACGTAAGGTATCCGCATTGTTGGCGGCTTCGGCATTTGTGGTCAGTGCGACGGCGGGTCTGGCAGAGAAGATCACGTTGAAAAGCAATGACGGCGCGGTCGTGATCACGGGCGAACTGGTCAGCTTCGAGAACGGCTTTTATACAATCCGAAGCAACATGGGGATGATCGGTATCGTTGCAGACCGTGTGACCTGTTCCGGCGAAGCCTGCCCGGATACAAAGGAGGTGGCCCAGCCCGTTGCGCCCGCCGCAGTCGAAACCGTCGTTACGCCTGAGCCCGTCGTCGAGCCAGTTGTGGCCCCCGTCGCCGAAGTTGTCCCTGAAACAGTCAAGGTTATCGTGGCCGAACCCGCCGCCGAAGCTGTCGTCGTCGAACCCGTCGTCGCTGAACCCGTCGCCGCTGAACCCGTCCTTGTCGAACCGGTTTATGAGACAGTCGATCCGGCGACGATCGACTTTACCGTCAAGGGCTCGGATACGGTCGGTGACGAACTGATGCCGCTTTTGATCAAGGGTGCCGCGGAATCGCTGGGCGCGGTCGTCAAACGTCGAGAGGTTGGCGAGCGGCAGTCGGTCCACACCGCGCTTGCCGCCGAAGGGGCAGGCGATGCGCTGTTTTCCATCTTCCTTGAGGACAAGGGCTCCAGCACAGGATTCAAGGGGCTTCTGGACGGGTCGACCGCAATCGGCATGTCGTCGCGGGCAGTCAAAGCCGAAGAGGTGGCGGAATTCCTGGCTGCCGGTCTCGGTGATCCTGGCAGCTTTGAACAGGAACACGCTATCGCCATCGACGGGCTTTTGATCATCGTTCACCCCGAAAACATGATCGGTGGGCTTACCTTCGAACAGGTGAGTGGCCTTTTGTCCGGCCGGATCGTCAACTGGTCCGAAGTCGGGGGGGCGGACCTGCCTGTCACCGTCTACAGCCGCAACACCGAATCCGGGACTTTCTCGACGATCAATGACACTTTCCTCAAGCCATACTCGGTCGAACTAAGCCCGTCGGCGAATATCGTCTCGGGCAATGCGCAGTTGTCGGATGCGGTCTTTGCCGATCCCGGTGCCATCGGTTATGTCGGCTTTGCCTACCAAAAGGACACGCGGCCGGTTGATATCGTCTCGGACTGCGGCACCGTCGCAATCCCCAGTGCCTTTTCGGCGAAGACCGGAGAGTATCCGCTTCAACGCACGCTGTATCTGTATAACTCGCAAAACGAACTGCCACCGATGGCGGCTGCCCTGATCGACTATGCAACTTCGTTTGCGGCCACCCCTTTCGTCGAGAAATCGGGCTTTATCGGCTACAGCGTCGAAGCCGAATCCATGGCGCGCCGGGCGGAAATTCTGAGCGGCCAGATCGAGACGATGGAAAGCCCGTCGGAGAAGGCCCTGATGGCCGAGCTTTTCGCCGAACTGGGGGAATGGGAGCGGCTGTCCACCACGTTCCGTTTCAAGACCGGCTCGTCCAAACTGGAGAACCAGTCGCGGCGCGACCTGGAGCGGCTTGCGGCCTTCATCGCAGAAAACGGCGAAGGGCGTGAGTATACCTTCGTCGGCTTTACAGACTCGGATGGCCCGGTCGAAGCGAACCGGAAGCTTGGCCTTGAGCGTGCCGAATCCATGCGCGCCGAGTTGCAGGCGATCCTGGACCCGTCGCTGCTTGGCACGGTTTCGATTGACGCCAAGGGCTACGGTGAAGTGAACCCGGTCGGATGCAACACGGATTTCGCCGGGCAACGCCTGAACCGCCGGGTCGAGATCTGGATGCGCTGATCGTCAATGTCCGGCCAACCCGCCATGGCTTGACCCTGCCCGGTCATCCCGTTAGCGCTTGGCCGGACATGATTTCGCAGCGTTCCGCCCTTCTTTCCGGCTTCTCGGCCAGCCTGCCCATTGCGATGGGTTATTTCCCGATTTCCTTCTCTTTCGGCGTCGCCGCGACGCAGGGCGGCTTCTCCGTGATCGAGGCATTTTCCCTGTCCCTGATCATCTATGCCGGGGCGTCGCAGTTTCTGGCGCTGGCGCTTTTGACTTCGGGTGCGCCCTTGCTGGTGTCGGCCTTCACCCTGATCGCGATGAACCTGCGGCATGTGTTGTATGGCCCCGCCCTGATGCGCGAGGCCGGGAAGGACGCCAGCACACGTTATGCCTGGGCCTGGGCCTTTGGCCTGACGGATGAGGTTTTCGGCCAGGCCCTGGGTGCCCTGTCGTGCGGGCAAAGGTTTTCCGAACCCTACATGTTCGGCCTTGGGATCGGTGCCTATGCAAGCTGGCTTTCGGGCACCGCAGTCGGGGCCTTTGCCGGTGGCGGCGCGCTGGACGCCTGGCCCGCGATCAGCGCCGGGCTGGGCTTCATGCTGCCGGCGTTGTTTCTGGCGCTGCTCTTGTCGATCCTCAGCCGTCGGCAACTGCCGGTCATCGCGGTTGCGGGCGCGGTCACGGTTGCCGCGACGCTGGCGATCGGTGGTACCAGCGGCATCCTTCTGGGCATGCTGGCAGGGGCGGTCACCGGGGTCTTGCGGCGATGAACGCCGACCTCTTGATCGTCGCCCTGTTGGCCGGGGCCGCCAACTGGGCCTTCCGCGCCCTGCCGATCCTCTTGCGCACCGACCGCATGGCGCTGGGCGGCTGGCTGGAGCGGTTCCTGTCGGCCACCGGACCCGCCGCCATCGCCACGCTGTTTGTTGCGTCCATCCTGCCCGCGCTGACGCCCGACCTGATCCGGCTTTTGCCGCTGATCACCGGCATATCCGCCGTGCTGGGGGGCTGGCTTGCCACCCGCTCGGTCGCACTGGCCACGCTGGCCGGGGCGATTGCCCATGGCGCGACGGTCTGGATGATCGGCTAAAGCGGGTTGCAAGCCGGGGCCGCATCGGCGACCATGCAGGCCATCCAGGAGAAACCCCATGCTTGAGATTAGCCCGCAGAAAGTGGTGCAAGTGATCTTTCTTGCCCGTGAAGGGGCGGCCGGATCGGCCGAACTGCACGCCTTCATCGACGGGATGAACGACGAGGAAAAGCCCCAGTTGACCGCCATCGCCTGGATCGGTCGTGGCGCGTTCGAGCCCGAAGATTTCGCCGAAGCCCTTGCCACCGCGGTATCCGAAGCGACAACACCGACCGCCGATTATCTGATGGGAATGCCGCATCTGGCTGAAAACCTTGAGGCTGGGTTGGATGCGCTGGGTGTCGATGTGTCGGGCGAAGAAGAAGATTTCCTGTAAGCTGCAAGGCCCCGTTCGCCTGCGATTTCTTGACAATTCTGGACCTTTGGACCAGAAAACCTGCAGGCCTTTGGGGCAGTAGCTCAGTTGGGAGAGCGCGTCGTTCGCAATGACGAGGTCAGTGGTTCGATCCCCCTCTGCTCCACCAATGACCCTTGATTTAATTTATAAAAACGCGGATTTTGGCCGCATACCCTCCTAAGTGCCCGCCTACTAGAAATCGCTTGAGGCTCGCTTGTGTTATCCTGGCCTTCTACAGTTCTCGACGATCTGGACCGCAAGCTTGTTGCGGTTCATTGCTATGAGAACCGGCCAACGCCTCAGGACGTGTGGGGCGAGGTGCTGGATTGGCTAGAGGCGCCCACCCCACCCGGGGGACCGGGCTCCCCACGCTGTTACCTCCCGCACGTGTGAACACGTAGTGATGCGTGAGCTTGGTCGGCAGTTCCGAGAAAAAATATGAAAAAGAATGG
>CAIXBE010000245.1 GCA_903917595.1 uncultured Rhodobacterales bacterium | reverse complement strand
TGCCAGTGGCGCCCTGCTACTGCGGGCCTCGAACGACTATTCCATAATTCTGGAACCCTCGATGGTCGAAGAATCCGTTCCAATCGTGGCCACCCGGATGGACGGTCAGACGTTCGACCTTCGAAATCGCGGTCCGCTATGGTTGGTGTTTCCCTATGATTCGGACCCGCGTTTTCGCACCGAGAGCACATTCGCCGCAAGCATCTGGCAACTGACTGGAATTTTTCCCTATGTGGCACCGTGAAGGCGAAGAAAGTGCCACGGCCGTCGGTACGTCCAATCCGGCCAATGAATCGAGCATTTTAACTAGAATCCCTTTACTAAAGGCATCAACGCTGCTGTTTGTGATGATTGTTGTCGCGCTGGTGCTGATCGTGATTACCGGTTTGGATTTGCGGACTAAAATCGGCGCGTTCAGTGAGGTGACTTATGACAACCGCACTTGGGTCTTGGCGCAGTTGGAGGTCGATAGCCAAGCGTTTCGACTGGCTCTGCAGCAAGCACAGTTGGAACAGGTTCCAACAAACGAGACAGACAGCAGTGTGCGCAAGAAGTTCGATATCTATTACAGCCGTCTCTTGTCCGTTGGCGCGGCAGTGCAGTCGCTTTCTTTAGATCCGATGACCAATGCTTCCTTTGCAAGAATCATAAGCTCGCGCGATGAGATGGCAACGCTGATTGACAGGCGTGTACTGTTTGAACCCAGAGATATCCAGATACTTGCCGAGATTTCCCTTCGAGACGCTAGCGATATCCGGTTGTTCGTAATTAGAATGGCCCAAGTTTTCGGGCTGGACGCCCAGGCACAGCGTCTTGAGCATCGCGCCGTGATGTTACAGCTGGGCTGGCTTATGGCAGGGCTGTTCGCTCTGATGACCGCGGCGATTGTCCTTGCACGCCGTATTTCGCGCGTGATTGAAGCCCAAGCCAGAGCGTCTGAACGAACTGCATTGGGTATGCGCCGGATAGTTAATGCCTCTCTGGACGCGGTTTTGGTCGTAGATCTTTCTGGAACCATCATCCATCGGAACGCGGCCGCTCTAGTCATGTTCGGTCGGGATGGAAGCGAAATCCGGGGCAGCAGTGTTTCTGATTACCTCTTTCTCAGGACCCCAGACAGCGTGGACAAAAGTGTCTTTGCCGAACTTTTGCATGATTTAGGGCATGGTGTGAAATCTGGAATTGAACGCCATAGACTGACCGGGTTGCACCAGTCTGGGCAGGAATTCCCAGTCGAATTATCAATGTTTGCGAATACTGATGATGAAGGCGTCTTCAGGTCTATTGTTTTCTTGCGCGATATAACTAGCGAAAATAACTCCGAAATGAAATTGCGCAATGCCCGCGATCTAGCGCGTTCCGAATTGGCTGAAAAAAGCCGCTTCCTCGCAGTGATGAGCCACGAAATGCGCACGCCCCTGCACGGCGTGCTGGCTTCGCTGGACTTGATGGATACCGAAACTCTTAGCGACGCCAACCGGCAATTTCTGAAGACGGCACAAGGCTGCGGCGTTTCCGCACTTTCCCAAGTGGATGAGGTGCTGGAGGTAAGCCGAAGCGGCGCAGCAGAGGTAACCCTAACTTATTTTGAACCGCGCGAGCTGGTTGCCAGCCTGATCTCGGACCTGGTTCCGATCGCAACCGACCGCGGCAATCGTCTTCTCTTGACACCGGAAGAGCCCGGCACTTGCCCCGCAGTGCTGGGCTGGCAGCGGGGCTTCTTGTTAGTAATACGTAATCTGATTTCGAATGCACTGAAGTTCACGCATGATGGCGAGATCGTGGTAACCTTGGGCTGCACCCCATACCCGGATGGATTCGTGGCGCTGGTTGTCTCGGTGCGTGACACGGGTATTGGAATCGATCCGAAGGATCATGACCGGATTTTCCAGGAATTCCAGACGATTGACGATGATAAGTCGGTTGGGATTCCCGGCGTCGGGCTTGGTCTGGCGATCGCCCGTTCCGCAGTAGAACGCATGAATAGTGTAATCAACCTTCAAAGCACGCCTGGCCTTGGCAGCTGCTTTTCCTTTCGACTGCTTTTGAAGGCTGCATCCGTTGATCGTTCCGTCATAACTGCGGACTTGCCTATAGGTGAGGAGTTCGGGACCGTTACGCCTTTTGTCCCACGCCGGGTGCTTGTGGTGGACGACAATGCGGTCAACCTTGCGCTTTTGGCCGAGATGCTGCGCCGGATAGGGCATCGGCCGGAAACTGCGCAGGATGGGCAAACGGCAGTCGCGATGGCGCAGAAAGAGGCATTTGATCTGATACTCATGGATATCTGGATGCCGGGCATGGACGGCTTGGCGACCACGCATGCCATCCGCGCCAGCGGGGCTTCGGCCTACTGTCCGATCGTTGGGTTGACTGCACTGTTGATGGAGGAGCGCCGAACTAACATTCTGGACGCCGGGATGCAGGACGTTCTGAGCAAGCCACTCCGCCTGGCAGAGCTGCGCAGCTATCTGGCCGATTTCTTTGCCGACCATTTGCAAGACGAAGACTATGTGCAGGACGAAAGCTTTGAAGAGGCATGCAGCGTGATGGGCGACGGCATGATGATCCAGTTGGTCGAGGCGGTGATACTGGACGCAGAGGCAGCGTTGACGGCACTGCGCACGCCCGATTTCACCGAAGTGACGCGGCAAGCATTGCACCGGGCCGCGGGGTCTGCTGCTGTAGTTGGTGCGCTTATGCTCGCAGACGCATTGCGCAAGGGCGAGCGAAACTTTCAGGCGGGAAACGCCGGATCTGCTGACCTGACGATAGCTCAAATAACCGCTGAGCTCGCCAAGACCAGGAATTATGTCCAACGTCGCTGGCCGGACCGCTCATGGGGAGAGAAGATAAGTGATCTGCCCCTCCCCAATCGGACAGTGCTCGAAGCTACGACCTGAGGTCCGCCGACCCCCAAGACGAGGAGATCAGAACATGTCGACCTGCAGGAACACATGACTCGCCGTTTTGGGCGCGCGCCGAACATTCCCTTCATGGATTGCAGACAAACCATGAAGGGGCAACGGGGCATCAGCGGCGACACAACCGCCCAAAAAACTGTTCCCGAAGGGTGTGCAAGGCGACATAGTGGCCGTGGAAGCTCTACGATTGCCCTCCGTTAAAAACGGAGGGATTACCCAGACCGCCATATAACTTTCGATACTTTTGCACTTAAAAGATATGATCTTGTGTCTTCTTCCCAGACCAAAATGCAGATCATCCGTGGTAATTTCGGTATATTATCAAGGGGTGATGAAATATGAACGCTCTAAGCAGGCGCGAATCCGTTGCGTACTATGTCCCGCACGATTTGGTTCGTTTTGAGAAAGTAAGTTCCATTGAGGATCGTCTTTTTGAAACCGCCACTATGCATGGCATATCCAAGGCCGAAATCGGAACCGTACAGATCGTGTCATCCAATGGCCGCGTAAGTAATGGAATCGCGTCCATGCTTCGAGATCAGGGAATTATTGCATATTGTTCCAGCAAATTGGACGAGCTCAATCCTAGTGATGTCTTGGTTGTAGATATAGACGCCTTGGGTGATCTATTGAACGTTACCGAGCAGTTGCGTGCAATGCGTCTTGCTAGCCCGTCTCTCATCACTATCATTCTATCGGAAAGCTTTCGGAAAGATGACTACCAGACAAGCAGACTGTCGGTTTGCGATGCGTCGCTAAAGCTTCCAGTTTCATTCCCTCGATTGGAGCAGGCGTTGATGGAAGCAGACCTGAACAACATGGTTTGGCAAGATCTTTGCAAAGAGCCGTAGACCTGCCTGATTGGTGGGCAAGCCATGGCGGCGGAATCTCCTTGCTTTGAAACGGGGCGGCAAGTTGTGCGGTTGCAAGTTGCTGGGGAAATAAAGGCGGCGGCCCATGATCCCGCCCAAGCCATGCCTGAACCTTACGAAGCAAGCTTGGACGTGCGGGGTGAACGATATTGGCAAGCGCCTGCTGCGGCGCTTCGGCTTGCAAGTAGTACGCTGCGCACCTGTAACTCTGTCGGGTAGGGCAGTGCATTACCTGCATATCGGCAAGACGGCCGGAAAGCAGATCGGCCATGTCATCGAACAGATAAACAGGGCACAGTCGGACATTCGAATGATCAAGAACGGCCACGGCGTGACGCTGCGTTCTGTCCTGCCCGGCGACGCCTACTTCTTCAGCCTTCGTGATCCAGTGGGACGGTTCCGGTCGGGCTTCTACAGCCGCAAGCGGATGGGACGGCCACGCCTGAACAATCCCTGGTCGCCCAG
>CAIXBE010000244.1 GCA_903917595.1 uncultured Rhodobacterales bacterium | reverse complement strand
GTTCACCAGCCAACACCTATGCCGTTTGATTGCCGGTCAAACCTGCCCACTATCCCGTGGAACGACTGCCCACCTTCGCGTGGAATGGCTGCCCGCGATCCCGTGGAATCGATGCCCGCCATCGCGTGGAACACGCAGCCTCGGTGCTCTTGGGCAAATTCTCCACGGCCGCGCGGAATTCCTCGAGGGGGCCATCGGGCAGCGTTACTCCCAACTGATAGACCCGCGGCATCACGGCATAGAGCGTGGTCAGATTGGGATAGGCATAACGCACGAGGCCCGGGCCCGGCATGTCGGCCTCGGGAAGATTCAGATCCTCGACGATTCCGTCGTGATCGAGGGCGAGGAACCACGGCCCCTCGGGTCCAGCAGCCGCGAACCAAACCGTGCCCTTCGCGGTCGTCGACCCGTAGCGCGCCCAGCCGTCCGCTTCGCCCAAGGCACGGCGATAGCCGTTCTGCCAGGCGACCTTTTGGCATTCCTGCGAGACGACAAAGCTCTGGGGCGACTGGATCATTCCCTTACGCCTTCTCGTTCCAGAGCTTTTGCGCCGCGATGCCCATTGCCGTTTCCACGGCATTTGCAGCACGGGTGACGGCGTACAGGTTCAGATCCTCGAACGCGCCTTTGTAGTTGGCCAGATAGCTTTCACTCCTGGGTTTCAGCCCGTTGCGCATGGCAACGAGATAGGCCGCCATCTCCGCCTCGACCTCCATCAGCGCGTGTGGCGTGGCTCGCCGATCCGGCACTCGACGACCAGCATCAAGCCCGAGGTGCCCCAAATACAGATGCGCCAACTCGTGCGCGACAGTGACGAAGCGCGTGGCAGCGTCGTGATTGCGGTTGTAACCGAGCTGGTAAAGGTTCTTGCCGGTCTTGGCCTTCGATGCAGCCAGCAGGCGGATCCAGCCCGCTTGGCTATCGCCGGCATCAAGGGCGACGATGTCGATCCGTTCCTTCTTCACCGATCGCATGAACTCGGTGAAGCGATTGTCGGTCAGGTTGCCGAATGTGGGGAAGGCAAAGGCATCGACCGGGACGTCACGCCCTTCGGTATCGAGGATGTCAAAGACGAAATCGACCGGGCCCTTGGTGCGCAGGACCAAAAGTGGGCGGGTGCCCTTCTTCGGCACCCGGCCGAACCGCTTGTGCCAGTCCTGCGCTGTTGCTGCGTGGGTCAGTCCCGGCTTCTGGATGTGCAACAGCATCGCGTTGAACGGGGCGAATTCGCGCAAGCGGATGGTAAAGGCGAACAACTCTTTGATCGCCTCGCCACTGCTGTAAAGCTTCGTTGCGGCGATCAGCTGGTCGATCAGCACACGTTCGGCGTCGTCTCGCTCCTTGGGTTGATTTCCAAAGAGATCGTGCTGCACCACTTGCGTCTGGATGAACTCAATTGGAGTGTCGATGAACCCGATTTCAGGCTGAGTGGGTCCAAATGGCGCGACTCGTCCAGATCGAACCTCCTCCAAAAAGAGGCTGACATAGGGCTGCATATCCGGATCGACCGCCCCATGAAGTCCCCATCGCACAAGAGCAAGGGTCAAGGACTCTATTGACCGATCCCATCCATCGTCGGGCTGACAAGTTTCGCGGATCATCATGACGAAGACCCGTCGCATCATTTCATACTGCGTGGCGTCGATCACGCCCATCCCTACATCCCCATCGCGGCAAACTCGCCATCCGCTTCCATCCGGTCCCAGGCGGCGAGGACGAGGCGGCGGGTGCGGTATTCGCCGTGGTGGCGGATTTCCTTTTCCTTCAGGACGCGGAAGGTTTCCGAGGGGTAGTCGGGGCCCTTCACGTCGGCGGGGTCGAGGATGTAGCGCAGCTCGTCGCGGGTCAGGCCGTAAGCGCGGGAGTAGAAGGCGTCGAGATCGGCGCGCAAGAGGGCGCGGCGGTCCTCGTCCCAGGCGAAGGGCGGGCCGTCGTGGCCCAGATCGCGGGCGAAGGGGGCGAGGCTGTGCGAGGTGTAGGTAAGTTCCAGCACCTTCGGGGTGATGAAGGCGAGGCGGGGTTCGGTGTAGAAGGCGGGCGGGAAGACCGGGAACTGCTTTAGATACCCATAGGTTAAATGCAAACCAGCGACACTGCTTCGGGCGACGTAATCACAGACTAAGGAATTCAAGTTTCCGAATAGACCACAAAAAGAGGATGTCGGCTGATCACTAAACATCAGGGGCATCGTATGCCCTGCTGCAACCCACGGCAGCACTGAAAATATTGCTGTCCGCTCATTTGTCGCAGCCGTCACATCCTTAAATCCGAATAGCCAACTCTTGGTCGTTCGACCGCTTAGCCTTACTTCAAGATCACTCGACGGAACCCAGTAGAACGGCTCGACTTCAAAGTCTGGATCACGATGTTGATCTAACTCCGTTTCGGGCAAAACACGAAAACCACGATCATCACCTCGCGCCCCATACCCCGCAAAGCGATGATCAAAGAACGAGATCATTTTTGCCTCATAAAGCGGAACATATCTCTCAGTTCCCTTGATCCATTTGGTTCCTTCGCGCTTATATCCTTCCTCAACAAGGCGAGAGGCTGTGAAGAAGTAGTCACTATCGTTCGACATGTCATAGAGCCGAGAAAATCCGACTCCCCACGGGTTTCCGTCCTTGTCTACTGCCTCACGGATCAATACGGGCGCACGATCATATAGCTTAGCAGTGATCGCCGCATCCGCGCGCGCTCTGAAAACAGGTGCTGTCTTTGTGTTAGGGTTGATTGCGCTGATCTGAATCGCTGATAAAGTAAAAACGCGTTCATGTTCTGCAATCTGTGATGGCTGACGCAGGAAAAAAGCAAACGTTGTATCGGCGGACTCGCCAGCCCCAATAGTCATGAGCGCAAATTTGAACGCATGATGAACTGCGGGGAAAATCATCCCTTCATTTTCGAAAGATATCAGGCTGAAAAGCCGCCTGTCTTCGACCAGCTTTGAGAAGAATACTGACGTTGAAGCATCGGTGGCAATGCCTGTAGGAACGATCACTCCGGCGTGTTGGCGCGCGAGATTGGCGAATAGTTCGGCAAACAAGGCATAGGTGTTCACATCGCCACGCCCGGTCAGCGCAAAGCGCCCACCATCGTCGCCCGGCAGACGGACAAACTCGCTAGTCGCTTCGGCCTCGCGCTTGGATATGGTGAATGCATCGGACAGGGCGCGTTCGGCGCTGCCCACGGGTGCCACCGCCAGCGCCTTGATCAGCTTGTCCCGCGCGGCCTTGTTCGCAGCACTCGCAATCTCGGGTGACAGTGTCGAAAAGAACTCCTGTTCCTGCAGCTTGATCCGTTCCCACGGCGGGTTGCCCAGCACCACGTCGAACCCGCCGCGCTGCATCACGTCGGGGAACTCCAGCGGCCAGTGAAAGGCGCGGGCGCGGCGGGCGGCCTTGGGCGCGTCCATCATCGCATTCCGGATCTTGCCCTGATTGAGGGCCAACCAAAGCTCTTCGGTCGTCGGCACGGTGCGGGCCGAGGCCCCCGCCGGTGCGCCGCCCGCCTTGGGCAGCAGGAAGGCCGCGACATAAAGGTTTGCCGCCGCCGTCGCCCGCACAAATGCCTGCCCCTTGCGCAGTTCCTTGAACCGCGCGGCCTTGGCCCCGATCTGCTCCACCGTGTCCTCAGGCAGATCGCGGAAGCCCGAGAAATCCAGCGCCAACGGTTTCATCTCGGGCATGGCAACTTGCCCCGTGCCGAAATCAAACCCGCCCTGACCCGAGGTCGCGGCGCGGTTGGCCTGCAGATAGTAGCGCGCCGTATCCTTGTCGTCGCTCGTCAGCGGCTTGTAGGCGGCATCGGGGATACCGCCCTGCAGCACCTTCAGGTCGAACACCCCCAGCAGCGCATCGCCGCAGCGGATCTGCGCGTCGAAGAAGCCGAGCGGAAGACCGGGGTCCACCGTCTCGATCCAGAGCGCGACCTTGGTCAGTTCCACCGCCATCGGGTTGCGGTCCACCCCATGCAGGCAGGACCGCGCGACATCGCGCAGGGCATGGCGGAAATCGGCCAGCGAGGGCGTTCCATCGGCGCGGATTCGCGCCAGCCGCGTGGCGATGCGGCGGGCGGCGGCCAGCAGGAAGTGGCCCGAGCCGCAGGCGGGGTCGATGACCGAGAGCTTCAGCAGCGCCTTGGCGGGATCGTCCGCCTCTGCCTCGGTCTTGTCGAGCACCGGGTCGAGG
>CAIXBE010000243.1 GCA_903917595.1 uncultured Rhodobacterales bacterium | reverse complement strand
CTTGAAGACTCGCCCCGCGCCGATGCTCCGCCAAAATCACGCCACGTTCCTCGCCGTTGAGGTGCTTGTACCGTTTGTCCATCGCAACATCCTATGCCCCACGGGCGCTGGGTGTTGCACTTGATGTTTGAGCCTAAGCTGCTGCCATGGAACGTCCGCTGACTGCGGTCAGACCGGACGCTAACTTTGTACCGACAAGGATGTATGTCTTTGATTCAACCGTAAACACCTGAAACGACGACTTCGTTGACGCAAAATGGCTTCCCGTGAGGCCTGCCACTAAGGGGGCGAAGAAGATCAGCATAGCAAGTACTAGACCCTTGTCGCCAAAGGCACTCATCAACTTACCACGCACGGTCTTGTCCTCAAACTTCGCCTCTTCGCTGATTTCCTTCTCAACGAAGTCACCAAAGCTCCCGCCGGTCTTCATTACAGAGCGTAGGCTGAAAAAGTGGAACACCAGCCCGAACGTAGAGATCAAAGCGAGGCCGAAAAACAACCAAGAGAAACCCACAGTGAGAAACACTAGGATAGCGACGATCCCAAGCACTATCCAAATGCGCATCGCGATAAACGCAGCTAGTATGCGCCCCGTCCAAATCGCCGGAAGCCCGCCCAAGACCTGCCACACAATCACAAAGATACCAATGAACGCGGTGGCAGACAGCAGCACTTTCTGTGTAGAGACCTCAACGAAAACGCTATCAACGGCAAAGTAGGCCAAGTAAGCTTTGTCGAAGTAATAGGCGAAGAGGTAGGCAGTTGCGGATAGTATGAGCAGCCAGTTTGCTTCAGAAAAGGTGGAAGCAAGTCTACTCAGTATGCTCCGCTCTTCATCGGGGGTATCAGCCACAACTACCTCCAAAACGCCTGTTGCCCAGCGTTCCGAGTGCCGGGCTTCCACGATCTCACTCGCTTGCGGTGTCTTCAAGCTGGAAAGTGAGTAGGGTGGGTGCCAACCCACCGATGTTCGGGATGAACTCATGGGAGATTGCATGGCTTCAAATCAGGGCGTCAGGTTGAAAATGGAGAGTGATGCGTTGGCACACACCTTGCGCGTGGTCGTCCCGCGTTCACGGGGTTGGTTTCCGGTTTCCCTCGCCTGCTGCCTCGCGCCCGCGCCAACAAGACCAAAGATTGCGTCGGCGGCGGCGTTTGGGAAAGGGTCTTGCCCTGACCTTTCTCCCGCATTTTCATGACGCGACGTCACAGTGACGTTAACGTCACCTGATCTGGTATTCATCACCTTGGGTGCGCATCTCACCGTTTCTGATGCAACCATTCACGAGTTGACCATGAAAACCGATGAACACTCTGACACGATGACGATCCGCGACATGTGCGAGGCCTATGACGTGACCCCGCGCGCTTTGCGGTTCTATGAGACCCGCGACCTGCTGAACCCGATACGGATCGGCACCAGACGGCTGTTCACAAGGCGCGACCGGGCGCGGCTGGCGCTGATCCTGCGGGGCAAGCGGTTCGGCTTCAGTCTTGAGGATATCCGCGAGACGCTGGACCTTTACGACCGCGAAGGCGACGCAGCACAACGAAAGCGGGCTTGTGAGCTTGCCGCCAAACGCTTGACGGTGATGCAGGCCCAGCGCGACGAGCTTGCCGTCGCGATTGACGAGCTGACGGACGCATTGGCGGACGCCGCTGCAAAGGGGCTGATGCCCCAGCACGCGGCCTGAACGACCCGCTCCCCTTTCGGGGCGGCAAATGACAGAGATAGGGAACCAGACGATGCCCAGCTATGCCGCCCCGGTGAAAGACATGCAGTTCGTGCTGCATGAGGTGCTGATGGTCTCGACGGCCGACATCCCCGGCTATTCCGATCTTGACCCGAGCTTTACCCAGGCGGTGCTGGATGAGGCGGCCAAGGTGGCGCAGGACATTCTTGCGCCGCTGAACGGGGCAGGCGACCGCGAAGGCTGCAGCCTGGAAAACGGTGTTGTGCGCACGCCCGCAGGGTTCAAGCAGGCGTTCGAGACGCTGCGCGAGGGCGGCTGGATGTCTTTGGACGCCGCCCCCGAATACGGCGGGCAGGGTCTGCCCTACTTGATGCATTCGGTGGTGAATGAGGCCTTCGTGTCGGCCAACATGGCGTTCAACATGTATCAGGGCCTGACCCACGGGGCGTATTCGGCGATCCTTGTCCACGGCACGGACGCGCAGAAGACAAAGTGGCTGCCGAAGATGGTCAGCTGCGAATGGACCGGCACCATGAACCTGACCGAACCGCATTGCGGCACCGATCTTGGGATGATGAGCACCAAGGCGGACCCGCAGGCGGATGGCAGCTACAAGATCAGCGGGCAGAAGATATTCATCTCGGCCGGTGATCACGACATGGCGTCGAACATCGTGCATTTGGTGCTGGCCAAGGCACCGGGTGGAGGGGAAGGGACCAAGGGCATCTCGCTGTTCATCGTTCCCAAGGTGCTGGTGAATGACGACGGCTCACTTGGCGCGCGGAATGCGGTGTCCGTGGGCAAGGTCGAAGACAAGATGGGCATCCATGGCAGCGCCACTTGCGTCATGAACTATGACGGCGCGACCGGCTGGCTGCTGGGCGACCTGCACAAGGGCATGAAGGCCATGTTCACGATGATGAACGAGGCCCGGCTTGGCGTGGCGCTGCAGGGCTATGCGGTGGCCGAGGCCGCCTATCAGAACGCGCTCGCCTATGCCAAGGACCGCCTGCAGGGTCGCGCGGTGACCGGGGTTGAAAACTCCAATGGCCCCGCCGACCCGCTGATCGTCCACCCCGACATCCGCCGCAACCTGATGGAGCAGAAGAGCTTTGTCGAAGGTGCCCGCGCGCTGACCTTCTGGGGGGCGACGCTGATCGACCGGGCGCATCAGGGCGATGCGGCTGCGGACGGGCTGATCGGCCTGCTGACCCCGGTCCTCAAGGGCTTTCAGACCGACAAGGGCTTTGAGATGGCGGTGCAGGCCCAGCAGGTATGGGGCGGGCACGGGTATATCGAGGACTCAGGGATGAGCCAGTTTGCCCGCGATGCCCGGATCGCGATGATCTACGAGGGGGCTAACGGCGTGCAGGCGCTGGACCTTGTGGGGCGCAAGCTGGCGACGGATGGCGGCAAGCATGTGATGGCCTTCTTCGACATCGTGAAAGCCGAGTGCAAGGCGCATGATGGCGACGACCGGATGACGGGGCTGGTCGAACCGCTGAAAACCGCGTCCAAGCAGTTGCAGCAGGCGGGGATGTATTTCATGACGAACGGCATGAAGAACCCCAATGCCGCTTTGGCCGGATCTTATGATTTCATGCATATGATGGGCCATGTCTGCCTTGCGCTGATGTGGGTCCGGATGGCCAAGGCGGCGCAGGATGCGCTGGACGCGGGCACCGGCGACCGGGGCTTTTACGAGGCCAAGATTGCCACCGCGCGGTTCTACATGGCCCGCCAGCTGCCGGCCTGCGGCATGCATCTGGCCCGGATCGAAAGCGGGGCCGATACGGTCATGGCGCTTGGCCCCGAGGCGTTCTAGGCTTGGGTCACTGCAAGACCGGAGCCACGGCTCGCGGTGATCCGGATACAGAACCAGGAAGGACAAGACCATGAAGCTGTACTGCTTCGGCGAAAGCGGCAATGCCTACAAGTGCGCCTTGGCGCTGACCATGGCGGACCTTGACTGGGAGCCGGTCTTTGTCGACTTCTTCGCAGGCGAGGCCCGGGGCCCCGCGTTCAAGGCGATCAACGAGATGGGCGAGGTTCCCGTCCTTCTCGACAATGACACCACGCTGACCCAGTCGGGCGTGATCCTGGACTACATTTCGTCCAAGACCGGCAAGCTGGGCGGCCGATCTGCGGCAGAGCGGCGTGAGGTGTTGCGCTGGCTGTTCTGGGACAACCACAAGCTTTCCGGCCAGATCGGCACCACCCGGTTCCTGATGAATTTCCTGCCCGCAGAAAAGCGCCCCGAGGCCGTGATTCCCTTTCAGCAAGGCCGCCTGAAAGCCGCCTATACGGTGCTGAACGACCACCTTTCCGCCCGTAAATGGATCGTGGGTGACGCCCAGACCATCGCGGACCTGTCCTGCTGTGGCTATCTTTACTACCCAGAGCCTTTTGGTTTCGACCGCAAGGACTGGCCCCATATCGACGCCTGGCTGGACCGAATCGCCGCCCTGCCCGGCTGGAAGCATCCCTATGACCTGATGACGCGGGCGTTCCCGCCAGCGGGAAAGTGACATGCTGGACCGCTTTGCGCTTGCGGCCATCGGCGGCTATCAGAGGCACCTTTCGCCGCGCAAGGGCTATGCTTGTGCCTTTCGGGTGGCCCATGGCGGGACCGGCTGTTCCGGTTTTGCCAAGGCCGCGATTGCTGATCTGGGGGTCTGGCGCGCGGTTCCGGTGATCCGCAAACGCTTTGCCGACTGTCGTGACGCGGCGGAAGAGTTGCGCGACGCCGGCCGGAAAGAGAAGAAGGGCAAGTGGTATGATACCTGCAACAGTGCCGGGGGCTGCGACATTCCTTCGACACGCGGTTGCGGCAAGATTGACACCACACCCGATTGCGACTGCACGCCCGATTGCTGCAGTTTCTGACCAAGGAGAGCCCTCATGACCGACGCTTTCATCTATGACGCTGTCCGTTCCCCACGTGGAAAGGGCCGCCCGGATGGGTCCTTGCACGAGCTGACCGCGGTCGCCTTGTCCGCCAAGGTCTTGAATGCGCTGAAGGAGCGCAACGGGCTGGAGGGCCACGCGGTCGAGGATGTAATCTGGGGCAATGTCACGCAAGTG
>CAIXBE010000242.1 GCA_903917595.1 uncultured Rhodobacterales bacterium | reverse complement strand
GTCGCGGCACGGCTGGCACATCATCCGCCTGAACGCCACCGCCCAGGGGCAGGTTCTGCCCTATGACACAGTCCGCCCCAAAATCGCGCAGGCTTTGGAAAAGGCCGCCTGGGCGCGCGCGTCGCGAGATTTCATTGAAGCGCTGGCAAAGACGGCGACCATCACGGGCGCAAGCCTTGCCCCGATCTGAGCCACGCGAAAGGGCGCATCATGAAGAGGGCAGAGCAAGCGCGGCGCGGCAGCGGTGACGCCCCGACGCATCCCGGTCTTCTTGGTCGGCCTCTCGACTTCATCAGCGAAGATCATCTGCGCGAACGCCAGATATGCGCGGTGATTGACGCCATTGCACTGACCGCGCACCTCGACCGACTGTCCGCGCTGACCGTGCTGCGCTTTCTGAACGAAGAGTTGAACGTGCATCTGCGCGACGAGGCCGAGGATCTGTTTCCGCTTCTTGCGAAACGCTGCACGGCCGAGGACTGCATCGAAAGCGCAATCAACCGGATCAGGATCGATCAGAATGAGGCTCTGCGCCTCTTGCCCGACGTTCGGGCAACGCTTGCCGACTGCCTTGATGCCGGGTCCGATCTTTCGGCCGAGGGGCGTGCGATGCTGACGAGCTTCGCGGGGCATGTGCGCCGCCACCTTGTCGCCGAAAACGCAATCCTGCTGCCTATCGCCCGCGCCCGGCTGACCCGGGCCGATCTGGCAAGGCTGTCCGCACATATGCGGGCGCGACGGGGGCAGACCCAACTTGCGGAGACCCCGAATGCTGAATGATGTTCTGCAGCGCAACCGGGACTGGTCGGCCAAGCGGCAGGCGCAGGAACCGGGCTATTTCACCCGTCTTGCAGCCCTGCAGGCGCCCGAATTCTTCTGGATCGGCTGTTCGGACAGCCGGGTTCCGGCCAACGTCGTCGCAGGACTTGATCCGGGCGAGGTGTTTGTACATCGCAACGTGGCGAACATCGTCCATTCGTCGGACATGAACCTTTTGTCGGCGCTGGAATTCGCGGTCGAGGTGCTGGCCGTGCGCGAGATTATCGTCTGCGGTCATTACGGCTGTGGCGGGGTCAAGGCCGCGACGGAAGGTCTGCCGCAGGGACTTACCGACCACTGGCTGGAGCCGATCCGGCGGCTTGCGCGGGCCTATGCCGTCGATCTGGGGCGCGAGCCAGACATGGAAGGGCGGCGCGACCGTCTTGCCGAATTCAACGTGGTTGAGGGAGTCCGCCGCGTGGGCGAGACGCCGATCCTGCAACGGGCCTGGGCGCGCGGGGCGAACTGCCGGGTGCATGGGCTGATCTATGGGCTGAAGGACGGCCTCTTGCGCGACCTTGATTGCAGCATCGGCCCCGGGCATTTCAATGAGGAGGTGGCGCAATGACGATCCTGCAGCCAGTAGCGCGGTCCGGCTGTGGCTGCGGCGGGCATGATGTCGCAAAGAAGTTGATCACCATTGATGCGGCGCTTGCACTGATTGCAGATCGCACAGCCGCCGTCGATGGAGCGGAAAACATTCTGCTTGACCGGGCACTTGGTCGCATTCTCGCAAGACCCGTGACGTCTTGCTTCATGTCCCCGCCTTTCGACAACGCCGCGATGGATGGCTTTGCTTTTGCCTCTGCGGCGCTGCCGGGCGACGGACCGTGGATACTTGACGTTGTAGCGAGGGTTCCGGCGGGGCAGTCCTCCCCCGTGCCGCTTGTCGGCCTCCAGGCCGCGCGCATCTTTACCGGGGCGAAAGTCCCCGACGGTGCGGATACAGTGGTTATGCAGGAAGATGTCGAACGGACCGGCAGCACCATCCGCATCGATCGGCGACCGAGGCCCGGCCTCAACATCCGCCGCGCGGGCAGCGAGATGGGGGCAGGGGTCACAGTTCTGGATCAGGGTCGGCGCCTTGACGCGCGCGCGATTGCCGCCTGTGCTGCCGCCGGGGCAGGATCGATCCCTGCGCGCAGGCGATTGCGCGTGGCGCTTCTGGTGACCGGGGATGAAATCCGCGCGGCCGGTGCGAGGCGTGCCGACGCTCAGATCTGGGACATAAACACCCCAATGTTGTCCGCCGCCCTCACGCAACCCCACCTTGATCTTGTCGCCGTCGAACAGGGTCTCGACAGCCGAGACGGGTTGTTTCTGCAAT
>CAIXBE010000241.1 GCA_903917595.1 uncultured Rhodobacterales bacterium | reverse complement strand
GCCTTTGGCGAGGGGCCGAACAGGCTTTCGTTCGCCCCCAGCCGGGCGCGGAACGGAATGCCGGTGCGACGCTCCAGCGCCTCAGGCCCGGTAAAGGGCACGGTCGAGGGCAGGGATGCGGCGTGAGGGGTAAGGAAACGGGACATGCAGGCAGGCTGGCATGGAGGCTATCGGGGTGCAAGGGGCGGGCCGCATTGTGCGACCGTCTCGGAACCCGAGGTCGCCAGTCCTGCAGGGTCTGCGGCACCCGGTCGCAGGTCGCTGCCGCTCCGGTTTGATCTGGATCACTGCGGCTTTGCCAGCCCGGGACGATCCCGAACGGGCGAATTCAATCAGTAACTGGAGGTTTCCTTGCGGTCATTTTCCCTTGTCCTTGCCAGCGCAGCGGCGCTTGCCGGTCCCGTAGCGGCCGATCCGTTGCGTGACGCAGCGGCCGAGTTCTTCGGTCCCCTGCCTACCACCGCACCTGAAATCGAGAGCAACCCCGCCAATCCGGAAAAGCTTGCCCTTGGCCGCGCGCTATATTTTGATGCCCGGCTTTCAGCGACAGGGCAGTTTTCCTGCAACACCTGCCACAATCTGGCCGGTGGCGGCGATGACGACCTTGCCACACCGATCGGTCTGGACGGGCAGGCGGGTCTGCGCAACACTTCGACCATCCTGAATGCCGCTCTGAACGAGTCCCATTTCTGGGATGGCCGCGAGGTCGATCTTGCGGTGCAGGGCGACGGTCCGATCAAGGCGGGCCTTGCGATGCTGAACACGCCAGAGGCCATCGTCGCGGTACTGAACGCCGATCCGGGCTATCCCACGATGTTTGCTGCCGCCTTTCCCGGCGAAGCGGAGGCGGTGACCCATGACAACACCGCTCGCGCGATCGAGGTTTATGCAGCTACGCTTATCACCCCTGGCCCGTTCGACGCCTGGCTGGGCGGGGATGACGGCGCCCTTTCGGAGACGGAAAAGGCCGGGTTGCAGATGTTCATGGATCGTGGCTGTTCCTTTTGCCACTACGGCCCGAACCTGGGCGGGGCCGGATATTATCCGTTGGGTCTGGTGGTCTTGCCCGGTGCCGACCTGCAAGCGGCGGATGAAGTGGCTGGGGCCGCGGCCGCCGATCCGGACGCCGAGGAATTCACCTTCCGCACCGCGCCTTTGCGCAACATTGCCCTGACCGCACCCTATTTCCATTCGGGCAAGGTCAGTGATCTGTCGCAGGCGGTTGCGATCATGGCCGAGGCCCAGCTTGGCAGCCCGATCCCTGCCGAAGAGGTCGCCGGGATCGTGGCCTTTCTGAACAGCCTGACCGGCACCTTGCCCGACAGCGCTGCGCCCTGACGGGGCCGCAGACGGGGTCGCTTCCGGGGCCATGGCCCCGTCATCGCAGAAACTTGCGGCGGCTTTCTTCGGCGATGGCTTGCCGCATTTCCAGATCGGCCAGCTGCGCCATGGCCGCCTTGCGTTCGGCTTCATCGGTCAGGGTCGCAAGCTGGCCGCGCTGGGCGGTGGCCTTCTTCTTCAGCGTGATCTCTTCCGGTAGAACGCCGGCTTCGGCCATGATCCGGAACCCCACGGCGTCGCCGGGCGAGATGAAGGCATCGCCGGGACGGTCGGGCAGGGGCTTGCCTTCACCCTTCAGGCCCTGAAGTTGGCCTTTTAGGCGGGCCTTCTGAATCTGTCGTTCGGCAAGGCGGGAAAGCCAGGACATCGGGCACCTCTGCGGCCAAGGTGGGGGCTTTTGGCTGGCGTCGCAAGGGGGGCTGTCTGCCCCCCTCGTCGCTGCGCGCCGCACCCCCCGAGGATATTTTCGCAGAGAGGAAGTTGCAGGGGGTCAGTCCAGATCGGCCAGCCGCAAGAGGGCGGCTTTGATTTTATCCGCCTCCTCGGCGCGCGCCTCAAGGTTCGACTGGGCTTCCATCACCACATCTTCGGGCGCGGATTTGGCGAAATTGGGGTTGTCGAGCCTGCCTTTCAGCCCGCCGATTTCCTTGGCCAACTTGTCGAGGGCCTTTTGCAGGCGGGATTTTTCCTCGGCGATGTCGATCAGGCCCTGCAGCGGGATCGCGAAGGCCGCGCCCTCGGCGGCCACGGCGATGCTGCCTTTGGGCGCGGGGCCTTCGGTGACGGTGTCGATCCGTGCCAGCCGCTTGATCAGGGTTTCGTTGCGCTGGAAAGCGCTGCGCGCGGCATCGGTGAGGCTGGTGGCCACCAGATCGGCCTTCAGACCCACCGGCACATGCACCTGCGCGCGGGCGCTGCGGATGTCGTCGATGAGCGTGGTGACGAAGGACATTTCCTGCGTCGCGTCGGTGTCGATTAGGGTCGCGGGCAGGTCGGGCCAGTCGGTGTGGACCAGCATCTTCTCGCGTTTGCCGGTGGTGGACCAGAGTTCCTCGGTGATGAAGGGCATGAAGGGGTGGAGGAGGATCATGCTCTGGTCGAGGACCCAGGCCATCGTCTGGCGCGTCTCGGCAGCGTCGGGGCCATCGAACAGGGGTTTGGCGAATTCGACATACCAGTCGCAGACCTTGCCCCAGACGAATTTGTAGAGCGCGTCGGCGGCGGTGTCGAAGCGGAACGCCTCCAGCGCCTCGTTGACCTCGGCCAGAGTGCGGGCGGTCTCACCGATGATCCACTTGTTGGCGGTGGCTTTGGGGCTGGGCGCGGGGCCGGTCGCGTGACCTTCCCAGACGCCGTTCATCTCGGCAAAGCGGCAGGCGTTCCAAAGCTTGGTGCCAAAGTTCCGGTAGCCCGCGATGCGCTG
>CAIXBE010000240.1 GCA_903917595.1 uncultured Rhodobacterales bacterium | reverse complement strand
GGGTTGCGATGATGGCTCCAAGCAGCAGCAGGCCGCCGCCCCCGCAACCATTCCGGCCGTTACGGTGGTCAAGGTCGAAGCCAAGGACCTGCGCCCTTCGGTGAGCTTCTCGGCCCGCGTCGAAGCCCTGCAGAAGGTTGACCTGCTCGCCCGCATCCAGGGATTCCTCGAGAAGCAAAACTTCACGGAAGGCGCCACCGTCAAGACCGGCGACCTGCTCTACGTGATCGAGCAGGCGCCCTACAAGGCCAAGGTTTCCGCCGCCGAGGCCTCGGTGGCGGTTGCTGCCGCCCGCCTTGACCGCACCGAGATCGAACTCAAGCGCCAGACGACGCTGGTCAGCAAAGAGGCCGCCGCGCAAACCAAGCTCGATGATGCGCGGACCGCGCGCAACGAGGCCAAGGGCCAATATGACAAGCTGATCGCTGAGCTCGAACAGGCCAAGCTTCAACTGTCCTACACCGAGATCATTGCCCCCATCGACGGCCGTATCGGCAAGTCGCTGCTGTCGGTCGGCAGCTTCGTCAATCCGCAAAGCGGCACGCTGGCCACCATCGTCCAGCAGGACCCGATCGGCGTCATCTTCCCCGTCAGCCAGCGTGATCTGCTCGCGGTGCGCGAGAAGATGGGCGACAAGGCCAAGCTCAACGATCACACCGTCTATGTCGAGATCGGCAAGGGCAAGCGCTACCAGTATCCGGGCAAGGTCGATTTCCTCGACGTGGGCGTGAACACCGGAACTGATGCGGTCAATGTTCGCGCCACATTCCCGAACCCGCAGGGCCTGCTGGTTGATGGCCAGCTGGTCACGGCAGTCGTCGAATCTGAATCCGCCGAACCGACGCTCGTTGTCCCGGTAAACGCCATCCAGATCGACCAATCCGGTCCCTTTGTTCTGGTCGTCAACTCCGAGAAAAAGATCGAGGTGCGCCGCGTGGAACTGCTGCGTCAGGACTCCAGTTTCGTCGCCATCGCCAAGGGCCTGTCGGCAGGTGACCTCGTTGTCACGGAGGGCGTGCAAAAGGTGAAACCCGGTCAGGTCGTGGACGCCACCGAAGTCAAGCCGGAGGCCTGACGAATGTTCTCCTCGATTTTCATCGACCGCCCCCGTCTCGCGGTCGTCATCTCGCTCGTCATCACCATCGCCGGACTCGTGGCGATGAGCCAGATACCGGTCGCCCAGTTTCCCAACATCGTACCGCCGCAGGTTCAGGTCACCGCAAACTATGCCGGTGCCGCCGCCGAGGTGGTTGAAAGCACCGTGGGCCAGCCCATCGAGTCACGCGTGGTCGGCGTCGACAACATGCTCTACATGAAGTCGACGAGCGGCAACGACGGCAGCTACACCCTCACCATCACCTTCGCGGTCGGAACCGACCCGGACCTCAACACGGTGAACGTCCAGAACCGCGTGAAGCTTGCCGAGCCTCAGCTGCCGCAGGAGGTGCGCACCCAGGGCGTGAGCGTGATGAAGAAGTCCTCTGCCATCTTGCAGATGATTGCCTTCACCTCGACCGACCCGAAGCAGGACCAGCTGTTCCTCTCGAACTACGTGACCATAAACCTGCTCGACCGGCTGAAGCGTGTGCGCGGCGTAGGCGACGTGAGCCTGCTCACGCC
>CAIXBE010000239.1 GCA_903917595.1 uncultured Rhodobacterales bacterium | reverse complement strand
CCTCCGGTTCTGGACAAGAAATTCCGGCACAACATCGACGTGGTGGTCGACCGGATTGTGGTCAAGGAGGGGATCGAGACGCGGTTGGCCGACAGCTTCCGCACCGCCTTGAACCTTGCCGACGGCATCGCGGTGATCGAAATGGCCGAAGGTCCGCCCAATTCCGAAGACCCACCGCCGCGCATCACCTATTCCGAGAAATTCGCCTGCCCCGTCAGTGGCTTCACCATCGCCGAGATCGAGCCGCGCCTCTTTTCCTTCAACGCCCCCTTCGGCGCCTGCCCGGTCTGCGATGGGTTGGGGATGGAGCTGTTCTTCGACGAACGCCTTGTCGTGCCCGACCAGAACCTGACCCTGATGCAAGGCGCACTGGCCCCTTGGGCCAAGTCGAAATCGCCCTATCTGACCCAGACGATGGAGGCCCTGTCCAAACACTACGGCTTTAACCTCAAGGCCAAGTGGAAGGACCTGCCCGATCCGGTGAAATCGCTGTTCCTGCAGGGATCAAAAGGCGAGGAGATCGACTTTCGCTATGACGAAGGCGGTCGCGTCTATCAGGTCAAGCGCGTCTATGAGGGGATCATCCCCAACATGGAACGCCGCTACCGCGAGACGGATTCGGCGTGGTCCCGTGAGGAGATGGAACGTTATCAGGCCAACCGCGCCTGTGGGGCCTGCGGCGGCTATCGCCTGAAACCCGAGGCTTTGGCGGTGAAAATCGCCAAGCTGCATGTCGGCCAGGTGGTGCAGATGTCGATCACCGAGGCCTATGCCTGGATCGAAAGCGTGGCCGGGACGCTGACCAAACAGCAGAACGAAATCGCCAAGGCCATCCTTAAGGAAATCCGCGAACGTCTTGGATTTCTTGTGAATGTCGGTTTGAACTACCTGACACTCAGCCGCGCTGCCGGCACGCTTTCGGGCGGAGAATCGCAGCGTATCCGCTTGGCCAGCCAGATCGGCTCGGGCCTGACAGGCGTCCTTTATGTGCTGGACGAACCCAGCATCGGGTTGCACCAACGCGACAATGACCGCCTGCTGACGACGCTGAAAAACCTGCGCGATGCGGGCAATACCGTGCTGGTCGTGGAACACGATGAAGAAGCGATCCGGGTGGCGGATTACGTCTTTGACATGGGGCCGGGGGCCGGGGTGCATGGCGGCATGGTGGTCAGCCACGGCACTCCATCTCAAGTCGCAGCTGATCCCGCCAGCCTGACCGGGCAGTATCTGTCTGGCGCGCGTGAAGTCGCTGTGCCGAAGACCCGCCGCAAGGGCAACGGCAAGAAACTGGTGGTGGTCGGCGCCACCGGCAACAACCTGAAAAACGTGACCGCCGAGTTTCCGCTTGGCATGTTCGTATGCGTCACCGGCGTTTCCGGCGGCGGTAAGTCGTCCCTGACCATCGAGACCCTTTTCAAGACCGCCGCAACCCGCCTGAACGGCGCGCATGAGACGCCTGCCCCCTGCGAGACGATCAGGGGGTTTGAACATCTCGACAAGGTCATCGACATCGACCAGCGCGCCATCGGGCGGACTCCGCGTTCCAATCCAGCGACTTACACAGGGGCCTTCACCCCGATTCGCGACTGGTTTGCGGGTCTGCCCGAATCAAAGGCGCGCGGCTATCAGCCGGGGCGGTTCAGCTTCAACGTCAAGGGCGGGCGGTGCGAGGCGTGCCAAGGTGACGGCGTCCTGAAGATCGAGATGAACTTTCTGCCGGATGTTTATGTGACCTGCGAGACCTGCAAGGGTCATCGCTACAACCGCGAGACTCTGGAAGTTAAATTCAAGAACAAAAGCATAGCTGACGTTCTTGACATGACATGTGAAGACGCAAAGGGCTTTTTCCAGGCCGTCCCCGCGATCCGCGAAAAGATGGATGCCTTGTGCGAAGTCGGCCTTGGCTACATCAAGGTCGGCCAGCAAGCGACGACCCTGTCAGGCGGCGAAGCGCAGCGGGTGAAGCTGTCCAAGGAACTGTCCCGTCGGGCCACCGGACGGACCTTGTATATTCTGGACGAACCGACCACGGGCCTCCACTTCGAAGACGTGAGGAAATTGTTGGAAGTGCTTCATTCTCTTGTGGAACAGGGCAATACTGTGGTGGTGATCGAACACAATCTTGATGTGGTGAAAACCGCCGACTGGGTTATCGACATCGGCCCTGAGGGCGGCGATGGCGGCGGCGAGATCGTGGCCACGGGCACGCCCGAGGATATCGTGAAAGTCGCGGCCAGCCACACCGGGCGCTACCTCAAGGACCTGCTGAAACCTAGGAAAGTGGCGGCGGAGTGATCCGCCGCCGCATCTGCGGCAGGGGCCGGATCAGGCCTTCTTCATCGGGCAGGTAGAAACACCGAGAATTGAATAGAGCGGGCACCAGCCGATGAGGCCGGTCAGGATCGGAACCGCACCGATCAATTTGGCATAGTGCCAGAAGCCCTGACCCTGATCGAGAAAGAACCAGACGATCAGCGCCACGCCGACCGCGACCCGCAAAGCTCGGTCAATTGTTCCCTCATTGGTTGCAAACATGGTCTGTCTCCTTTTCTTAATGTCCGGATTGCCCGGCGTGCAAGCAAAGGGTATGCGATTCCGACTGTGGTGTCTGTGATCTGGTCACATAGCCTCGGAAGCAAGATGGCGCAGGGCAAGCGGATCGAGGATACGGACCGATCCCCGGTCAGTCTCGACCCAGCCTGCGCGCGAAAAGGCATCCAGCCGCCGGGACACCACCTCACGCGCGGACCCGATTCGTGCGGCAAGTTCTGTTTGGGTTGCTTGAACTTCCAAGCCTTCGGCAAGGTCAAGCAGGGCCCCGGCCAACCGTCCCTCGACCCGACCGAACGCCACCCGTTCCAGCAACCGCGTCACATCCTGCATCCGGCGCGCAAAGGCCTGCAGGACAAAGCTGCGAAAGCCGGGATCACTGTCCATCTGGGCCAGAAACATCGCCTTGGGAATGATCACGATTTGCGCGTCGGTCGCAGCCAACGCCTCGCCGGTATAAAGTTCACCACCAAGCAGGCCAAGCGTGGTCTGCACGCAGGATTGGCCCGGTTCCACGGCATAAAGCATTATTTCGCGGCCCGTAGGCCCGGTCAGATGAACTTCGACCCTGCCTTGCAGCACCAGGACAAACCCTTGTGCCGGATCGCCGGGGCGAAACAGGATTGACCCTTTCAGGACGACGCGCGAAGGCAGTCCCGCCAGTTGCGCGGCGTGATCCGGCGCGAGATTCGGTATGACAGCGTCCCAGTCCATGCCGTCATCAAAGCGCCGAAGATGGCGGCGCGGCAAGCAAAAACGCTTCCCGCGCCCACCCTTCGAATGGCTTAGTCCAGCGCTTTGAAGTTCAGCGCCGCCCCATCCTTGATGCCCGAGAACCAGCGCGCGGTGACGGTCTTGGTCTTGGTGTAGAACTTGAATGCGTCCGGGCCATACTGGTTCAGGTCGCCAAAGGCAGACTTCTTCCAGCCACCGAAGCTGAAGTAGGACAAGGGCACCGGGATCGGGAAGTTGATCCCGACCATGCCGACATTCACCCGGCTGGCGAAGTCGCGGGCGGTGTCGCCGTCGGCGGTGTAGATCGCGGTGCCGTTGCCGTATTCGTTGTCCATAACCAGCTTCAGCGCCTCGTCATAGCTGTCCGCGCGGACGGTCGACAGGACCGGCCCGAAGATCTCTTGCTTGTAGATCTCCATGTCCGGCGTCACGTTGTCGAAAAGCGAGGCGCCGACGAAAAAGCCGTTCTCGTAGCCCTGGATCTTCAGACCCCGGCCGTCGATGACCAGTTTCGCGCCCTGTTCGATGCCCGAATTGATCAGACCCAGCACGCGTTCCTGCGACGCCTTGGTGATCAGCGGCCCGAAATCCACATCGTTTCCAGCCGTGTAGGGGCCGACCTTCAACTTCTCGATCTTCGGGATCAGCTTTTCGATCAGCGCGTCGGCGGTCTTCTCACCCACCGGAACCGCGACCGAAATCGCCATGCAGCGTTCGCCTGCAGCACCAAAACCGGCCCCGACCAGCGCATCGGCGGCCTTGTCCAAGTCCGCGTCCGGCATGATGATCATGTGGTTCTTGGCACCGCCAAAGCACTGAGCGCGTTTGCCGTTGGTCGCAGCGCGGCCATAGATGTACTGCGCGATCGGGGTCGAGCCGACAAAGCCCACCGCCTGAACGATCGGGTGGTCAAGGATGCCATCAACCGCTTCCTTGTCGCCGTTCACCACCTGAAGGACGCCGTCCGGCAGGCCAGCCTCTTGCAAGAGTTGGGCCAAGTAAAGCGAGGTTGACGGGCAACGCTCGGACGGTTTCAGGATCATCGCATTGCCCGAAGACAGGGCCGGGCCGATCTTCCACAACGGGATCATGGCGGGAAAGTTGAAGGGCGTGATGCCCGCAACTACGCCCAAGGGCTGGCGCATCGAGTAAAGGTCGATGCCCGGGCCGGCAGAATCCATCGCCTCGCCCTTCAGCATTGCGGGCGAACCCATGCAGACCTCGATCACCTCAAGACCGCGCTGAACGTCGCCCTTGGCATCGGGGATGGTCTTGCCGTGTTCGCGCGAAACCAGTTCGGCCAGCTTTTCCATGTCGCGGTTGATCAGCGCGCCAAAGGCCATCATCACCCGGGCACGGCGCTGCGGGTTGGTGTTGGCCCAGTCGCGCTGCGCCTTTTCGGCCTCTGCGATGGCATGGTTCAGTTCATTGGCCGAGGCAAGGGCGACACGCGCCTGCACTTCGCCGGTGGCCGGGTTGTAGACGTCGGCAAAACGGCCTGACGTGCCTGCAACAAGCTTTCCGTTGATCCAGTGACCGATCTCTTGCATGACTTCCTCCAAAGTTGCTGTGGTGTTTTTACTCTTGCACAAACGCCAGACAAAGCGACAATCTGCCAAAAAGGTTTTGCAGGAATGCAGGTATGATCCCCGAACGCCCCCTTCGTCTTTGCATTCTTGCGCCGGTCATGCGGCGGCATCGCGGCTACTTTACCCCGCATTCCGGGCTGGTTGCCAGGGTTCTTGCCGATCTTGGCCATGAGGTGGTGGTGCTGACCGCTGACCTGCCGGAAGGCGGCGGGGCGGTGGAGCGCGAGAACGGCTATGAAGTGCGCTATCTGGCGGGCACGCCAGCCGAAAAGAAGGGTGGACCGTTCTGGAAGGACAGTGCCCTTGCGTTCGACAGGTTACATGCCGACCGCCCTTTCGACATCGTCTTTGGGCGCGGCGTCGCAACCTGGGGCTTCTTTCGCCACAGTCGCTTTGCAAAAACAGTGCCAGTGGTGCTGCACGAGGGCACCTATCCGCGCTGGCTGCATCAGATCGAAACGCGCGCGGTCGCTTTGGCACCCTTGCTGGCCCGCCTTGCTGCACCACTTTTCGCGCTGAAAAACCGCAAGACCCATGCCTGCCTGCAGCGCGCGTCCCGCGTTGTCTGCATCACGCCCGAGCTTGCTGCCGCCCATCGCCGCGCTGCCTGGTGGCATCCGCCGCACAGCGTCGCCCTGACCTATGGGTTTGATACTTCGCGATACTATCACAAAGACGCCTTCGAGACGGTCCCCCCGCGGCTGGTGTCGCTTGGGCGACTGGCCTGGGACAAGGGTGTCTTGCGAATGATCGACGTGCTTGCGGGCCTGAAACACAAGACTGCAACGCTTGAAGCCATCGGCCCCGCATCGCCCAAGGTGCGCAAGACCGTGCTGACCCATGCAGCGAAACTTGGGGTCGGCGCGCGCTATTCGGCACCGGGGGCTGTGCAGCACGAACAGGTGCCGGACCGCCTTGCCGGAGCTGCCGTCTTTCTCTTTCCGTCCACCCATGCGGAAGGTCTGGGCAAGGTGGTGCTTGAGGCGATGGCCTCGAGTTTGCCGGTTGTTGCGTATCGTCTTCCGGTTTTGGAAGGCTTGGTCGAAGACGGAGTAACCGGATTTCTGGTGCCAATTCGCAATGCGACAGCAATGACCGAACGTGTGGATCAACTGCTTGCCGATCCCGCTTTGGTGGCGCGGATGGGGGCAGCGGCGCGTCGCAAGATCGAGATCGAATTCACTCCCGAAGCGATCAACGCGCAATGGCAGGCCCTGCTGGCCGAGGTGGTGGCAGAGGCTACGTCCCTGCAAGGCGGTTGAGGTGGACTGGGACGATTTGCGTGTTTTTCTGGCCGTGGCACGGACGGAAAGCCTGTCTGCGGCCGGCAAGCGGCTTAAGATCGATCCGGCGACGGTTGGTCGTCGTGTTGCCCGGCTGGAGGAGGCGACGCGGGCGCGGCTGTTCAGCAAATCGCCACAAGGCTATGCCCTGACCGAGGCCGGGGCGCAGCTGATCCCGCATGCCGAAGCCGCCGAACGCGCCACGCTGGGAGCCGAGGAAAGCCTGACCGGTCCGGGAGGTTTGACCGGCCAGATCCGGCTGGGCGCGCCTGACGGCTGTGCGAACTACCTTCTGCCGCAGGTTCTGGCGCGCATCGCGGATGCCAATCCCGGGCTTGAGGTGCAGCTTGTCGCCCTGCCGCGCGTCTTCAATCTGTCGAAACGCGAGGCCGACATGGCCATCGGCGTCTCGCGCCCCGAGACCGGGCGGCTGACGGTGCAGAAGCTGACCGATTACCGGCTGCATCTGGCGGCCAGCCGCAGCTATCTGGCGCGTCATCCCGTGGCGGGGCCGGATACGCTGCACCAGCACCGCTTTGTCGGCTATATCCCGGACCTGATCTTTGACAAGGAGCTGGACTATCTGACCGAAATCGGCGCGCCGCCGGTGGCGTTCTCGTCAAACTCGGTCTCGGTGCAACTGAACTTTCTGCGGCAGGGGGCTGGTCTGGGCGTGGTGCATGACTTCGCGCTTCCCGCCGCCCCCGAACTGGTGCGTGTTCTGCCGGACCAGATCCACCTCACCCGCGCCTTTTGGCTGATCCGCCATGCCGATGACGGCCGCGTTGCGCGCCTCAGTCGCTTTGCCGAGCTTTTGATCCGCGAGGCGCGGGCCGAAATGGTCCGGCTGGAAGCTGTCTGACGTCAGACTACAGCTGCAGCGTCATCAACGTGTCCAGCCGGGGCAGCCAGTGGTTCATGTCGAACGCAGGCGGGCCGCTGGTCGCGGGGCCGCGTTCAGCCCATTGCGCGGTGTAGACGGTTTCGCCCACGGCAAAGATCAGCACGACCATGGCCTCACCGGTGCCGCTGTCGCCGACCTGATCGCAGGCCAGCCAGGCGGCAAAGGCAGCGTCGGCCCCGG
>CAIXBE010000238.1 GCA_903917595.1 uncultured Rhodobacterales bacterium | reverse complement strand
TGCTTCACGATCTGCGCCTGACGGTTCAGCGCGATGTTGCAAGGGGCGGCTTCGTTCCAGCAGGTCGCAACGCCAACCCAGGGCTGGTGAATCTCTTCCTCGGTAATCCCCATAGCGTAGAAATAGCTGCGGTGCGGGGCGCGCGCCGGACCCTCGGTCACATGGCGGCTGGGAAGCTTCGACTTGTCGAAACGCTGGTTCGTGCTCATGGAGGCTCCTTGCGGGCGATGGCTTGACCTGCAGGGATAACGGCCCGCCCGCCAAGGGGCAAGCCGATTTGAAGTGACCTTAGTCTGGTACGCCAGATATCAGTCTCGTGGCTGATTGCATCAGGCTGTCCATGTTTAACCGAATGCCATCGATCAGGCCAACGTAGGATTTAAGTGGCCCCTCCAGCGCAGGGATCAGATTGGCCAGCCAAGCCGACGCGATATAGACCGCCGCCCCAAGGATCGCCATCGACAACACCAAAAGAAACCCGCTGCGGAAAGCGCCACGCCCATCACGGCCAGCCATGTCCATATCGCCAGCGGATTCTGCTTCCGAAATTTCGGACCGACGGAGGGTAGAGTTGATTTCCTCGACGTCAGGCAGCAGATCGCGCCGCGCAGAAGGTTTTGCCACTTCTTCCGGCACTGGAGCCGGCTTCTTGCCTGCCACCTTTTTGCGCGCAGCAGGGGCGGCCTCGACACCGAGGTCAGGCCCACTCTCCGGCGACTGCCGTTCAAAGAAGCGCGCCTTTACCTCACGCTCCGCCTCTTCGCGCAGAATGGTCAAGACGCCTTCGTCGACCTCCCGTGCCGCAATCGGTTGAGCCACCTCTGCCTCTTCGGCCATCTCTGGCCACGCCCCTATTCTGGGAGCGGGTTTTGGACTTGAGTCCGCGATAGCCCCTTCGGGTTCCGAGGTTGCAGATTCGGCCTCCGAGGCGGATGGCATCCCTTCGGGCGCGGAACTGGCGGTCGCAGGGTCCGATTGAGGCAGGGTGGCTTCGGCAGACGGCGGTAAGGCCTTGCTTGCCACTTTGACAGCCGTGTCCGCCTTGGATTTGCTCGTCGGCACGGCGCGCGCAGCCGGTGTTTCCGGTTCCACCGCAATCTCGACAGGGGCCGGCGCGTCACTTGCCAAAGTCTGCGGAGTTTCAGGCCGCGCGGCCGGGCTTGCGACCGGCTGAGGATTGGGTTCGGAACGCTTTGTCACCACGGTCGATGCCGTTCGTTCCCGCGCCTGGAACCATGCATGACTGCAATTCGCGCACTGGACATCCCGACCTGCGTCGGGGATCGCGTCCTCTGGGACTTCATACTTGGCATCACAGTTTGGGCAAACCAACCGCATTCTTGTCCCTCAACGCCTTTTCCCGGCACTCCCCATTGAGTTGTAACGCTTAATTCTTTCAGGTCCAAGGGTTTGTAGCGTCCACTTGTGCAATCATTCCTGCCTGTGCGATGGAAAGCACAGCCGATGTGCCGCTTGTGAAACCTTCGCGCCCTTTGTCAGTCAAGGAAACCACCGTGATCGCCTTCGAGAATGTGGCCTACAGCTACTCTGGCAGCGAGCTTCTTGCCGATGTGTCGCTGCGACTGGCGCCGGGGTCGTTCCATTTTCTGACCGGGCCTTCGGGGTCGGGAAAGTCGACCTTTCTGAAACTTGCCTATGCCGAGCTTCGCCCGACCACCGGGCGCGTCACCCTGTTTGACCGCGATGTCACGACGCTGTCGCGCGATGATGTCGCCCGCACCCGCCGCCGGATCGGGATCGTGCATCAGGATTGCCGGTTCCTGGATCATATGACGCTTGCGGCCAACATGGCGCTGCCGTTCACCGTGTCGGACCGGGAAAGCGACCCCAAGGAACTGGACGAGCTGCTGGGCTGGGTCGGACTAAGCCACCTGTCGGGCGCGCTGCCGCCGCAGCTTTCGGGGGGCGAACGCCAGCGCGCCGCCCTGGCCCGTGCGGTGATCGTCGATCCCGACGTGATCCTGGCGGATGAACCCACCGGCAACGTCGATTGGGAAATGTCGCTGAAAATCCTGACCCTGCTGGTCGAACTGAACCGGATGGGCAAGACCATCGTCGTGGCCACCCATGACCTGAACCTGATCCGTCAGGCCAAGGCGCAGGTCCAGACCCGGGTCCTGCGCATTGCCAAGCACCGCGTCCAGCTTGCGGGGGCCGATCTGTGAAGCCGCCTGCCGCCAAACCAGCCAGCCCGTCAACCCGCGCGATAAGGGTGGTGCCATCGTCCGGCCCGACTGCCTGGCTGACCAGCTTTACCGCCGCTGCGATGACCTTTCTGTGCGTCTTCGCGCTGGCCCTGTCACTTGCTTCGGGTCGCCTGGCCGACCGCTGGTCCGATGCGCTGGCCCGTACCGCGACGATCCGCCTGTCCGCCCCGGCTGAACAGGTGCAAGTCCAGACCGACGCGATCCTGCTGGTCTTGTCCACCACGCCCGGCATCGCCAGCTATCAGGCCATCGACGACGACGACACCCGCGCGCTGTTGGAGCCATGGTTCGGCCCCGACCTGCCGATTGAATCCCTGCCGATCCCCCGCCTGTTCGAAGTCGTCGAAGCGGTTCCCGGCTACGATTCCGAAGGCCTGCGCAATCGCCTGACAGCCGAGGCCCCCGGCGCGATCCTTGATGACCACACCCGCTGGCGCCGCCCCTTGGCCGAGGCCGCAGCGCGGTTACGGTTCCTTGGGCTTCTCTCCATCGCGCTGATCGGTGCCACCATGGCCGCGATGATCACGCTTGCCGCCCGGGCCGCCCTTGCCACCAACATTGAGGTGATCCGGGTGCTTCGCCTCGTCGGGGCCAAGGACAGCTACATCGCCCGCGCTTTTGTGCGCCGTTTCACCCTGCGCGCCTTTGGCGGGGCGATGGTGGGTGCCGCGGCAGGCCTCGCCGGTGTTGCCGCCCTGCCCGCTGCCGATGCCGCCGGCGGCTTCCTGACCGGTCTGGGCTTTACTGGCGCCGGATGGCTTTGGCCCATGGCACTTCCGCCCATTGCCGCGCTGGTCGCTTTTGTCGCCACCCGCCGCGCCGCCTTCCAGAAATTGCGAGAGCTGACATGACCCCGATCCGCTGGCTTTTGTCCCTGATCTTCATCGTCCAGATGTATCTGGCCATGGCCATCATCGCGGTGGTCTTTGCTCCCTGGGCGCTCTTTTCCCGCAAGGGCGCCCGCGTTGCCTGCAAGACCTTTTGCCGCTGGGTGATCTTTTCGGTCAGGGTCCTCTGCGGCCTCCGCTCCGAAGTGCGCGGCACGCCGCCGACCGGAGAAGCGGTCGTCGCAGCCAAGCACCAAAGCTTTCTCGACATCATGATCATCTTCAACGCCGTCCCGGCGGCCAAGTTCATCATGAAGCGCGAACTGATGTATGCGCCCTTCCTTGGGCAATACGCGCTGCGGATCGGCTGCGTTCCGGTGAACCGGGGCAGGCGAGGCGCCGCCATCACCAAGATGAAAGCCGATGTTCAGGCGGGTGCCGCAGAACCCGGCCAACTGGTCATCTACCCACAAGGGACCCGTGTCGCCCCGGGGGCAAAGCTGCCCTACAAGATCGGCACTGGCCTGCTGTATGATCAACTTGCCCAGCCCTGCTATCCGGTCGCCACCAACGTCGGGGTGTTCTGGCCGAAACGCGGCATCCTGCGCAAACCGGGACTTGCGGTGGTCGAATTCCTGCCCCCCATCCCACCGGGCATGCCCGTCGCCAACTTCATGGACCGGCTGGAAAATGACATCGAGGCCCACTCCAACCGCCTGATGCAGGATGCGGGGTTCAAGGCCTGATGGGCACTCACGCCGATACCATCGCCCATCTCCTCGACGCGCTTGACCCCTTGCCGCTGAGTGCCCGCAAGATGTTCGGCGAATACGCGCTTTACCTTGACGGCAAGGTTGTCGGACTGGTCTGCGACGATCTGCTTTACCTCAAACCCACCCCTGCTGCGCTGGTCATCCTGCCGGGCAGCCCCACAGGACATCCCTATCCGGGCGCAAAGCTTCATCTTCTTGTCACCGATGCCCTCGATGATCCCGACCCGGTCAAACTTGCGCTGAAGGCCATCGCATCTGACCTGCCAATGCCCAAACCCAAAAAATCACAGATTTAAGTCAAATTTGATTGCTCTTTTCACAAATACTCCACGGGAGGTCCGGAGGGTGTGAAACCCTCCGGCGCCAGCCAAAGGCGCACCGAATGGACTGGATCACGACGCTTGACGACCTTCACAGCCACTACGGCCAGCCGGGCGAGGCCGCGACCGTCAAGGTCTCAGCCCGATTGACCCCGCTAAAAATGGGGGGACTACCCTGAGCCTAGAACCTCCGTCCCTATGGACCAAATTACTCAGTTGTGCTTGAGCGCTCCCAAACCTGGATCTTGCGCCACGCCTCGGAACTTGGGCCAGCGATTGTAGCCTTTCTCGGGATTGTTCGCATCGAGCCGAACAATTTCGGCTACCTCTTTGCGACTTATATCCGCCTTGTCACTGCTTTCGTAAAGGATCTCGCGCCGAATTGTAAAATCCATCAACTGTTCCTTGGAAAAATCATTCTCAATCAGACGCCAATCCCAACTGCCGAAGTAACGGACAGTGTGGCCATCGCGACCATAATCTTTCCCGACATAAATCTTCCCGTTCGGGAAAGTGATTTTGTAAACAACATACATGAAAAGTCTGGGGAAAATCGGATCGACTTCCGTCACCCCTTCCCCTCCAGATACCGCCGCTTCGCCTCCTCTTGCCGACCGAAGTCACGGACCATCCCGGCAATAGCCACCTCGTCCGACTTGTCGGCATAGCGGAACTCAGAGTCGGCGTAGCGGTTGATTTCCTGGATCACCATGTCCACCGAGATCGGTGTCATCAGCCCGCGGATCATCGCCAGCTTCTCGTCATAGGGCTTGAAGAGGAACAGGTCCGGCTCCTCCATCCACTGATCCGGCAGTTCAAAGTCCATCGCCCGGACCTTCACCGCGTCGGTGATGTTCTTGATCGCCCGCCCGGTGAACCGGTCATCCGCCTGTTGGATCGCCTTCAGATAGGCCCCCATCTTCGCCAGAGTGTCCAGCGTGCCGATCTCGCCCGAAACCTTGTCCCAGACCTTCAAGAGCCCCTCCTCATGCGGCTTAGAATGGCCCTCGAAGCTGGCGGCAACGGCCTTCTTGATCTCTTGCGCTGCGAACAACTCATGCTCGCCAACCGGGATCGCATGGTTCTTGCCCAAGAGCAGCGACAGGATGTCGATGTAATCCTCCCGGCTTTGCGGCCCGTCGACCAGAAACCGTGCCCCGGCCCTTTGCCGCAGGGCATCGTCCACATTCTCCGGGTAGTTCGAGAACATCCCGAACGTGCAGTTCCCCCGCACCACTGTCCCCGCACCCGCAAAGGCCCCCATGAAGACCGCCGTCACCTCCTGCTGACCGGCCGAGGACTGCCGGTCCCCGCGCTTCCCCGCCACCTGGTCGATGTCGTCGATGGTCCCGAAGCCGATGACCGAGGGGTCAATCACGCTGTCGATAAACGCCTTCGCATTCTGCCCCGACTTGCCCTGATAACTGTCGATCTGGTCGATCGAGAAGTTCTGATAGCGGAACGGATAGCCCGCCACCTTGCAATAGCCATCCAGAAGCCCCGCCATCATCTGGATCAGCGTGGTCTTGCCAGTGCCGGGTTTCCCATCCCCCATGAAGGTGAAGATGAACCCGCCCAGTTCCGCAAACGGGTTCAGCCGCCGCTCGAAATCATAGGCCATCAGCATCTTCGACAGCCGCAGCGACTGGTACTTGGCGATATGGTTGCCCACCACCTCATGCGGCTTCTTGAAGGCCATGGCGATCATGCCGGCCTTCGCAGCCTTCGCCGGCTTGAACCCCGCGATGGTCAGCCCATCCGCCTCGACCTTCCAAGACGCACCTGTGAACACCGACACCCTGGCGCCATTCTCCGCCCGGATCTGCACCTTCTTCATCAGCGCTTCGGCAAAGGCCGACACGACCGCTACAAGCTTCACATCGTCCGCCCCAAGCGCCCCGATGTCCTGATCCAACTCCCACAACGCCCCCTGCAACGCCAAGGGAGCATTGTCAGTCAACACCTCCTCCACCTCGCCCAGTTCCACCGTCCCCGGCCCCACATGCGGCGCGATCAGATACGCCAGCGCATTGGCAAAGGTGAACAGAACCACCAGCGCCTCGCCCTGTAGAAGCTCGCCGAACTCGCCCCGCTTCGGTTCGGGCACCCGGCCCTCAAGGTTCGCCTTCTTCAACTCCGCCAGCCCCGACTGCGCCGAAAACGTCTCGCCGATTGCCAGCGCAATCGCCAGCGCCCGCCGCAATGCGTTCAGACAGGCCGCTTGTACCGGAGAGACCAGCCCGTCCCCCAACCCTTCGATCCGCTCAGACAGCCGGACGCCCCCGGGACGAGCCGTCGTCCGTGTCGCCATCCCCGGAACCGTGGACCGGAACGTCGGTCGGGTGCCAATCCCGGGAGACCGCTCCGCTGTCACAGCCGCAACCAAAGGCTTCGCCAGCCGCGGCGCATGATCGAACCCAAGAACCATCCCCAGCGCGGCCTCATACTGCGACCGGATCGTCTCTTCCTTCAGCTCCATCGTGTCGCGCGTGTTCATTCAAACCTCCAAGCCGCTACCCAGACCCCGCCGGTCGCCTCCGGCGGGAGTATTTGGAAAAAGAGCAGATCCCGAAGCAACTTGCTCTTTTCAGAAATACTCCGGGGGCTCCGGGGGCCGGCCCCCGGGGCGTCAATCCTCACAACGTCGGAATAAGCCGTCCCCCGGCCCCCACGACGAACTTCCGCAATCCCTGCAAGCCCTTCGGGTTCTGCTCGACCAACACCTGATAGGGCTTCTCCGGCAGGATGATCATCCGGTCCTGCCGCGTGGCCCCCAACTCCGCCCCCGCCACCGGGTCCAGCTTGTAGACCTGCCGCTGCGAAGATGAGAACCAGCCGTCCTTCACCTCTTCCTCGCGGTCGCTGACCAGATCCTCCACCGTCCAGACCAGCGCCCAATCCTCGCCTTCGGGGGCCTTCGCGCCCTCCAGCACCTTCGAGATCGGCCCTGACTGCAACGTGAAGCTCGCCGAATACATCGGCCCCAGGATGATCCGCCGCAGCCGCTTCGGATGCAGGTCGGGAAAATCCTTGTCGAACCCGGTGGCAATCGTCAGCAGCTTCAACCCGCCCACCGACTGCGCCATCAGCGCCGCCTGCGCCTGCGGCCAGCGGTAGGCGTCGGTTGGCAGGGGCTTCTTGCCCGAGTCCTCAAGGTCCATCAGGTAGACGACCGGCAGGTTGACCTGAGTGTCCCAGACCGCCCAATGCACCAGAAAGTGTCGCCGGTTGCCCCCCGCGTTGCTGACGTCCTCGATCCACTGCGCATCCGGGTCGTTGCGGGCCCAGAAGATGCCCCCCGCCGCCAGCGCCTCATAATAATACCGCTGCGACAGCGCGAATTGCAGCGCCGTGGGGATCGTCAGGTCGCCGACGATCTGCCGCACCATTCGGTCCTTCAGCTCGGTCTCCGAGGGCATCCCGGCCAGATGTCGGCCAGCCTGCTGCGCATCGACCGCCATGGTCATCAGCTCTTGCGCGACCGGAAACCCGCTTTCGTGCCGGTCGATGGTCAGCTTTGGCGCGGCCTCGCCCCGCCCGGTCATCAGGTATTTGTGCGACAGCGCCCGGAACGTCCCCGCCACGGATTTAAGGTAACCCCCCAGCACCCGCGCCTCGGTCCGGTTCAGCCGCCCCTCGGTCTCCATCTCGGCCGCGACCCGGCCCAGATAGCCGGATATCTTGTCGAATTTGGCAAAATACCGCCGCGCGACGAGCGTGTCGTACAGCTCGTGATGGTCCGAGGTGAGTTGGTCTTTGACGGTGGGGTCAGGCATCAGTTGGCACCTCGCCGAGACCTAATCTTCCGAACTAGGAAGACTGTCGCACCCCCGATTAGCAAGACCGACCCCAGACCGAACAACGGTAACGACAGGAAGTAGAAAAGAGCGCCGGAGACGCCTCCGATCATCTGTATTATTGCGCCGCCGTCTTTCGGCAAGACCAGGGATATAACGGGGAAAGCCACCGCCAAGAACAAAAGCACCGCACCCCCGAACATCGCTTCCGCCGGTCCAGACCCTAGTTCGGGTTTGCGCTCACTCCCCATACGCGTTCTTGTCGTGCTTCTCGACAATCGCCGCGAACCTCCGGGCAAAGCGCTCATCCGCCTTCGCCTTCTGCTCCAGAATCTGCCGCGCGAACACCATATGCCCCTCATGCGCTTCCAGCATGTCGGCCATCTTGTCGTTGGTTGCGGCCCCGATGGCCGCCATCGCGGTCTGGGCCTCCTGGTCGGTCTTGACGCCAATCTCGTTGATCCGGTGCGCCACGTCCTGCTGCTGGGCGGTCTTCAAGCTGGAGGTCAGCGCGTCATACAGCACCACCCGTTGCTTGGTGTCCGTCTGCAGCTTGTTGATCAGCACCAGCTGCGTCGCCGCCTGATTCTGCAGCGAATCGACCCAGGTCTTGCCCTTCTCGATATACCGCTCCAGCGTCTGCGACTTCGCCAGCTTGACCTGTTCGTCCTGCACCAGAGCATTGTAGCGGGCGTTCATCGTGGCCAGTTCGGTTTCCAGCTTGGTCCGCGCCGCCGCGTCCTGCTCGACCGAAATCTTGTTCTCCAGCTCGATGATCTTCGGGTCCATCCCCGCAACCTCGGCCCGCACGGCCTCAAGTGCACCCACAGTGTCTTCGCGTTCGGTCAGGGTCGAGGCAAGGTTCCCCTCCACCCGCGTCTTCTGCACGTTCAGAAGGTCCAGCTGGCCCTGCAGCAGCTTGACGATCACGTCGGACTTGGAAATCAGATCCTGCAGCTTGTCATCCACGCTCGCCGACCGCATCCGCTCCTGGCGCATCGAATCCGCCTTGGCGGACGAGAAGATGCCGATGAAGCTTTCCATCCCGGTCTTCGACCGCATCTCGGCAAACTCGGCCGAGAAACCCGCCGTCACATCGTCCAGCCCCATGATCAGTTCGGCGATGTTGGCGTTCATCAGGTCGGTGTGTTTGTTCACATCCTCCAGCGTGGCGTTTTCCACGTCCAGCGTAACGCCCTGATCCAGCTGCGACCGTGCCGCTTCGATCCGGCTGGTGATCGCCGAAATCTTCGCCTGCGCCTCGGCGACCTGAGCCTGGCTGTCCTTGATCTGCGTGTCGAAATCGGCCATTCCGCCCTCCGTTGAATTCCGCCTGCATCACATAATGATGTGACAGACAATTACATCATCCCGGCGCAGGTTTTTCGGACCCCCGCTGCTGGGCCAAGTCTTGCCGCAAGTCATGCCGCGCGCCAAGTGGGGAATGTCTTTCCCCCCGGCGTGATCCGGAAAGAATGGGCGCTTTTTCAGTTATCCGTCAAACCGGGATGTTGTCGATCAGGCGGACGCCGTCGATCCAGGCGGCGGCCAGCATCCGGCGGGTGCGGCGGGAATCGTCCGAGGGCATCAGCGTCTCGGCGTCGCGCAGTTCGATGTATTCCACCCGTTCAAAGCCAGCCGCGCGCATCGTCTCGGCCGCCTCGCGGATCGCCATACGGTCGGCGTGACCGGCGCGGATATCCTGTGCCGCTGCCGTGATTGCGGCGTAAAGGACCGGAGCTTTGACCCGCCCCTCAACGGTCAGCCGCACATTGCGCGACGACATCGCCAGCCCGTCCGGATCGCGGATCGTCTCGCAGCCGACCACCTCGACCGGCAGATTAAGGTCGCGCGTCAACCGCAGCACGACCTGCAACTGCTGCCAGTCCTTTTGGCCAAAGTAGCCCCGGTCGGCCAGGGTCATGCCGAACAGCTTGGTCACCACCGTCGCCACCCCGTCGAAATGGCCGGGGCGCATGTAGCCTTCCAGCGGCTGTGCGACGCCCTGCATCGTGACGTTGGTGATGAAACCGTCCGGGTAGACCTCATCCACCGATGGGGCAAAGACCGCATCCACCGGGACCGTTGCCAGCAAGGCGTCGTCCGCCTCCAGCGTCCGGGGGTATTTCTTCAGATCTTCGGGGTTGTTGAACTGCTTGGGGTTGATGAAAACCGTGGTGATCACCCGGTCACATTCCGCTCGCGCCCGGCGCGCCAGCGACAGATGCCCATCATGCAGCGCGCCCATGGTTGGGACCACGCCGATGGTCTCGCCAGCGGCCCGCCATTTGCGGGCCATGGCGCGCAGGTCTGCTACCGATTGCAGGATCATTTCTTCACCGGGACAACGTCCGGGAACGAATGCTCTGCCGCCGGAAAGGCGCGAGAGCGGACATCGGCGGCATAGGCCGCAATTGCCTCGTCCGCCGCGCGGCCAAGCTCGGCATAGCGTTTGACGAACTTGGGACGAAAGTCGGTGAACAGGCCCAGCATGTCGTCCACCACCAGCACCTGTCCATCACAAGCCGCCCCGGCACCGATGCCGATGGTCGGGATTGTCAGGGTGTCGGTGATCCGGCCCGCCAGCCCTTCCGGCACCTTTTCCAGCACCACCGCAAAGGCTCCGGCGCTTTCCACGGCGCGGGCATCGGCCATTACCTTGGCCGCCTCGTCGTCGCGGCCCACCACCTTGTAGCCGCCCAGAGTATTCACCGACTGCGGCGTCAGGCCGACGTGCGCCATCACCGGCACCCCACGCGCCGTGAGAAAGGCAATCGTCTCGACCATATGCAGCCCACCCTCCAGCTTGACCGCCGGAGCGCCGGTTTCTGCCATCAGCCGCGCAGCATTGCGGAACGCCTGCTGCGGGCTTTCCTCATAGGACCCGAAGGGCATGTCGATCACCGGCATCGCCTTTACCGCACCCCGCACCACGGCGCGGCCGTGCAGGATCATCATCTCCATCGTCACGCCAAGGGTCGAGGGCAACCCGTGGATCACCATCCCGACCGAATCGCCCACCAGCACGATGTCGCAATGCGCGTCGACCAACCGGGCAACCGGAGTCGAATAGGCCGTCAGCACC
>CAIXBE010000237.1 GCA_903917595.1 uncultured Rhodobacterales bacterium | reverse complement strand
GGTGGGCGCATCGGGGGTGCCGATCAGGCGAAAGGCCTGGACGGAGGTGATCTGGCCAAATTGGGGCATGAGGTGCATCCTTGCGTGAAAGGTCAGGGATGCGACACTTGGGCCGAAGCCTCACGGGGCGGACGCGGACCCCATGGGCGGCTGGATAGGGGTTGCGATGGGCGTGGTCAAGGGTTCGTTCGCAGCCGGCGTTTCAGGCGCGGCGGCCTATCCGACCGGCGTGAGCAACTCGCGCAGAATCTTCAGCCGCAGCGTCTCGGCATAGTCCTGCAGGCCCCGGGCCGACATGACAAAGCCACCGGGAGTGATGATCCACTTGGCATAGTAGCTGGTGATCGGAAAAGCCTGCCCCGGTTCTTCGATGGCGATGGCGTTGATGATCGCCCCGGCGTCAGCCGCCTCACTCCGGGCCTTGGCATCGGAAAAACCGGCGTTTTCCTGCCCGTCACCAGACACGTCGATCACCCGGCGATGGCAATCGGGGACGGCGGCAAACTGGGCCAGCGCAAAGCGCAGCCCTTCGCCGACCGCGGTATCCGACCCGGTAAAGGCACGCGGTGCATCACCGGCCCGGGCGGCAAACCGGGCGACATCGCCCTCGTCCAGCATCCGCTGCCAGGGCAGGACCAGCGCCTGCTCGGACGTGCCGGACCACTGAATGACGGCGAGCGCGACCTGATCCTGGGTCAGCGCATAGACGATGTCGGGGTCTGAAAGGGCAGCGGCCAGCCCCTCGGTCTGCAGCCGGTAGTCACCGCCGTCGATGGAACCCGAGACATCGATGGCCAACAGAAGAGCCGTCTCGCAGGCAGCGGCCGGGTTGGCCAGCGCGCAGAGGGTCAGGATTGCCATGCAGCGAGTCATGCCTGAGACTGGGCCAAGACCCACAGCCTGGCAAGCAACAAGGCTGTCGGTCGCGACCGCTGGCAACCGGAATGGGGTTGTCGGGGCGCAAAGCCGGGCCGCCTTGGCCCGCCGCTTGACACAAGCGGCGCATCGGGCGCGGAATGAACGCAATGGGGGTGCCGCATGGAAACAGCGATTCTTCAGCACTTTGGGCTGGCGCCGGCGGACAGGCTGGGGTCGGGCTGGGAAAGCCGCATCTATGCCCTGGGGACAAGCCGGATTCTGCGCATCCCTAACGCCGATCCGGGGGCCGAAGTGGTCCTGCGGGCGCAGGCGGAGTTCACCGCAGGCCTGCCCCCGATGCCATTTGCCCTGCCCGTGGTGCGGGACATCGGCTATCATGAGGGCACCCTTTACTCAATTGAGGACCGGATTCCCGGCCGCTCGATGGCCGAGATTCTGCCGGAGCTGGACGGTGAGCGGCGCAGAACGGCGCTGGCGGCCTACCTTGCGGTGGCCGAAGCGATGGTCGCCATGCGGACCGAAGGGGACTATGGCGACCTTCTGCTGGCCCAACCGCTGAAGCGCGCCCATTGGGGGGAATATCTGGCAGCGCGGTTGCAGGGCTTTGCCGACAATGCGGCTTTGGCCTCTGACATCCCCGATCTGGAGGCAATTGTCGGGCGGCTGACAGCGCGGCTTCTGGCGCTGCCGGACCCCGAAAAATGCGTGGTTCACGGCGATATCTGGCCACCGAATGTGATGATGGATGACGACCTGCGGGTCACCGGCCTGATCGACTTCAGCTTCACGACCCGGGTAGGCGACAGCGTGATGGATCTGGCCGGCGCGGTGTATTTCCTGCAGATCGCCAATCCGCAGGGCCCCGAGGACAATGCCTTTCTGATGGATCTAATCGAGGCAAGGCATGGGCCTGCCGTGCGCGACCGCTTTGGGCTTTATGCCGTCTGGTTCGCCTTCAGCTTTGCCTTCAACCCAGAAATGACCGTGGTCTATGCTTGGTGCCTTGACCTGATCCGGCAGTTCGGACTCGACTCGGCAGCGTGAAGATTGCCGGAGCCTTGGGGCGGCAGGGTTGTAAGTGCCGGATTCTGTTGCCAGGCTCCGGCGGGCCCCGCCTTACGGGGCTAACCGCAAGGACTTAGTTTTGATATTGCGAGCCGCTTACGCGGCCAGCGCCATCGGAGCACGGTTGTCATTGGCAACTGTGATCTTGGACCGATAACGGTGGTACCTCACCGAGCAAAAGCTGGCCTCTTTGGTCGTTCGTCGATCCTATTTCGACCCCTTGCCCCCGCAATGAACGGGAAGTTTGGTGGAGTCGCCGGGTACCGCCCCCGGGTCCGAGCCGATTATTACAGGTGCGTTTATCACCATAGTCGAGGTTGCCCCCGACAACTCTAATATAGGGGTGGGATGCGGGCGGTGCAAGGGTGCCAACTGCCGAAGATGCCTGCATCGTGCGGCATCCTCTGGGTTGGCCGATGGGTTCGGGCGACAGCGCCGCCCGAACCGGGTGATCACAGAACCTCGGTGACCTTGACGGCGCGACCTTCGGCGACCGATTTCAGCGCCGCTTCGGCCAAGGCCAGCGCCATTAGCCCGTCATGGGTGGTGGTCGGCAAGGCGGTGCCGCCGTTCACGGACGCCACGAAAGCCGCGATTTCATTGGCATAGGCGGCGATGTAGCGGGTCATGAAGAAGTTCAGCAGGGGTGCTGCGTGAAAGCCCGCCGCATCGGCCACCACCACCCGGTTGGTCCCGTGGTTTTCGGCCTGCACCATGGCTTTCGAGCCCAGAACCTCGATCCGCTGGTCATAGCCATAGGTGGCGCGGCGGGTGTTGGTGATGATCGCCTGCTTGCCGCTGGCGGTGCGCAGGATTACGTTGGCGCTGTCGAAATCACCCAGTTCGCCGATCTTCTTGTCGGTCAGCACCGAGGCCGAGGCGAAGACGCTTTCCACCTCTTCGCCCAACAACCAGCGGGCCATGTCGAAATCATGGATCGTCATGTCGCGGAAAATCCCGCCCGAGCGGGTAATGTAGTCGGCCGGAGGGGCGCCGGGATCGCGGCTGGTGATGGTGACCATTTCCACATCGCCGATGGTGCCCGCGTCAATCGCGGCCTTGACCGCCATGAAATCGGGGTCAAAGCGGCGGTTGAAGCCGACCATGACCTTACCCTTGTTGGCCGAAACCGTCGCAAGGCAGGCCTTGACCCGGGCCAGCGACAGATCGACCGGCTTTTCGCAGAACACCGCCTTGCCGGCCGCGGTAAAGCGTTCGATCAGGTCGGCGTGGGTGTCGGTCGGCGTGCAGATCACCACCGCATCGACATCCGTCGAGGCAAGGATCGCGTCGATGCTGCGGATGTCGCAGCCATAGGCCGCCTGCACCGCTTCGGCGGCCTTTGCCACCGGATCGGCGATGGCTGTCAGCTTGGCACCGGGGGTGCCGGCCACGGCACGGGCATGGACCTGACCGATACGGCCGGCCCCAAGGATGGCAAAACGAAGAGTCACGGGTGGTTTCCTTCTTGATTTAAGTGCAGCGATTTCAGGCGGCGCCTTCGAATTCGGCACCGGTCTTTGCGCCGGTGATATAGGACACCACGTCCTGCCCGTCAGTATCTTCTTTCGCCAGATTAGCCACGATCCGGCCACGGCGGAACACGACGATGCGGTCCACGAGATCAAACACCTGCCGCATGTTGTGGCTGATCAGGATCAGGGGTTCGCCCGCCTCTTTCAGGGTCCGGATGATGTTTTCCACCTGCGCGGTTTCCTGCACGCCCAACGCTGCAGTCGGTTCGTCCATGATCACCAGCTTGGACTTGAAGGCCGCCGTGCGGGCAATCGCCACGCATTGGCGCTGCCCGCCCGACATGTTGCGGATGGTGTTCGACAGGTTCGGGATCTTGACCCCGGTCTTGACCAGCGCCGCCATCGTCGCCTCACGCATGGCGCGGCGGTCAAGGATGGAAAACGGCCCAAGATTCCAGCGGATCTTCTCGCGCCCCAGAAACAGATTGGACGGCACGTCCAGATCGTCGGCCAGCGCCAGCGTCTGGAACACGGCCTCGATACCGGCCTCACGCGCCGCAATCGGGCTGTTGAATAAATGCGCGTTTCCGTCAAAGATGATCTCGCCACGCGTTGGCTGTTCGACGCCGGTGATCTGGCGCACGAAGGTCGATTTGCCCGCCCCGTTGTCACCCATGATCGCGACATGTTCGCCGCGTTTGAGGGTAAAGCTGGCGTCGGTCAGCGCATGAACCCCGCCGTAATGTTTGGTCAGGCCCCGCGTTTCAAGGATGAAATCGCTCACTATCCGCGCCCCCGCTTGCTTTGCCGCCATTGGTCCATGACCACGGCCCCGACGATGATCGCGCCTTTCACCATCTCCTGGTAATAGGCGTCCAGCTGGATCGAGGTGAAGCCCGAGATGATCACCGAAAAGATCAGCGCCCCGAGCACGGTCCCGATGATCGACCCGCGCCCGCCCGTCAGGCTGACCCCGCCGATGACGGCCATGGCGATGGCGTCCAGTTCGAGCATCACTCCCATGCCCGCCTGGGCGGTCAGGGTTTTCGAGGTCAGCAGGATCGCCGCCACCCCGGCCAACAGGCCCGCGATGGTGTAGACCAAAACCTTGTGCCGGGCGATGTTGATCCCCGACATCCGCGCCGCAGCCTCGTTCGATCCGATGGCATAACAGCGCTTGCCGTAGAGGGTATAGGTCATGATCAGGTGGAACAGGATCGCCAGCAGAAAGAACACCAGCGCGGGGTTCTGCCCCGACCATGACAAGAGGCCAAAGGTCATGCCACCCAGCATGTCGCCGTTCGACAGGCTGGCATAGCTTTCGGTCGGAAACGACACCGGATTGCCGTTCGACCACCACTTGGCCACACCGCGCGCCGAAACCATCATCCCGAGCGTGGCGATAAAGGGCGGAATGCGGGTGTAGGCGACTAGACGTCCGTTGACGCAGCCCGCGATCAAGCCGCAGGTCAGGCCGACCAGGATCGGCACCAGCACCCAAAGGTCCATGAACCCCTCGCCAAAGATTGCCTTGGGGTTGGGGTTGCCGTTCACGGTCGCGGTCTGGGCAAAGCTCATCGCGATCATTGCGGTGGCCCCGACGATCGACCCCGAGGACAGGTCAATCCCGCCCAAGATGATCACTTGCGTCACGCCGATGGCGATGATGCCGGTGATCGCGACCTGCAACAGGATGATGTTGATCCGCTGTTCGTTGAACAGGGTGTCAAGGTTGTCCCGGGTGTTGAACAGAAAGCTTTTGCCCTGCTGGAACGGCAGGTCGTTCCAAAGCCAGCCAAAGTTGTAGCGGTTCAGAAGCTCGAAGACCACGGTGATCGCGACAAGGGCGATCAGGACGTTCAACTCGGGCGGCAAGGCCCGTCGACTTGGGTCATAGGTCAGCCCCCCGACCCCATGCAAAGCTTCGCCGTTGGCCATCGTCCGCGCCCCCTTTAAGAGATGGAAAGGGGCGGTCGCCCGCCCCTTCCGGTCTGTAGTCCGCGATGCGGATCAGTTCTTGGCCAGATAGCCGTCGATGTTCGCCGGGGTCACCAGTTCGAACGCAACGAAGATCTTCTGCTCAACGGCTTCACCGGCTGCCAGCTTGACCGCCGCATCCAACGCGCCGCCGCCCTGGGCCGCTGCGTTCTGGAACACTGTGATGTCCAGTTCGCCCGCCTGCATCGAGGCTAGTGCGTCCTGCGTCGCATCCACGCCCGAGACGATCACGCTTCCCATGTCGATGCCGGCAGCCTTGATCGCCTGCAGTGCGCCGATCGCCATTTCGTCGTTGTTGGCCAGCACGCCGTCAAAGGCAGCGCCGGTCGACAGCCAGTTGGTCATCAGGCTTTGCGCCTGATCGCGGCTCCAGTTGGCGGACTGCTGGTCAATGACGGTGACCTTGACGGCGCATTTGCCGGCTTCCATCACGTCATAGTAGTTCTGGGTGCGCTGCACGGCGGCCTGGTTCGACAGTTCGCCCTGCATGACGTAGACCGCGACTTCGGACTTGCCGGCAGCGGCCCACTGGTTGCATTGCTCGATGAAGCCCTGACTGGAGCTGTCGACCTCGTTCGAGGCGACGAAGGCCTGGTTGTCGGGCAGCGTGTCGACGTTGATCGGCTGGCGGTTCACATAGACCAGCGGCACGCCTGCGGCGGCAGCAGCGTCCGACATGGCCTGCGTGGCCGAAGTGTCGACCGGATTCACGATGATCGCATCAACGCCCGAGGCGATGAAGTTGTTGATCTGGTCAAGCTGCTTGGCCACGTCGTTCTGCGCGTCCTCGATCTGCACCGACAGGCCAGCGGCGTCGGCCTGTTCCTGAATGCCGTTACGCAGCACGGTCAGAAAGTTGTCGTCAAACAGCGCCATCGATACGCCGATGCCATCAGCCATTGCGGTCGTGGACATCAAGGCGACAAAGCCCGTCGCGATTAGGGTCTTCTTCATGGTTTTCTCCTCCCAGAGATAAGCTGTCGTTCAATACGACAGATCGGTTTGCTTCACTTTCCGGCGCACCATCAGGGTGCAGTCCGGACGACTCGCTCAACCTGGTTGTCAGGTTGACCGCGTTGTCTTGCGCCGTCAACAGAATTTTGCAACCGGTTGCAAAAGCCCATTTCAGGCCGCCTTCCGGGCCAGTCCGGCGCGGATGAGGGCGATCGAGGCCCGCAATTCTGCCGCGGGATCGGGGCTGGCATGCACCTGCGGCGCAAAGGCCTCGAAGCTGACCGGCCCGGCCCAACCCAGCGCCTGCAGCGCCGCGATCTGTTCGATGTTGCCCAGACGGTCGGCCCCGTCCACCAGCACGCGGTGCGCGTCGGTCATCTGGCCCAGCGTCACGGTCTGGTCGACCACACCCGAGATATGGATGATGCCGGTATGGTCGGGAAAGAAATCCCCACCGTGCGCCAGCGTGTGATGGAACGTGTCGTGGACCAGCTTGAACCGGCCCTTGCCGCCAACGCCTTCGATGCCTTCGACCGCCTCGGATTTGTAGCGCAGGGCGCAGATCTCGAACCCCAGGGGTTCGACCATGCCGATCAGGTCGTGATCCTCCAGCATCGGTTTAAGCGCCTTCAGCGCCACCCGCAGGGCCGCCTGCCGTTCGCCGTTGCCCATGCCTTGATTGTCATTGCGCGGGATCAGGCTGACCGCTTCGGCCCCGGCGGCGCGGGCGATCTGCATCAGGGCCAGCGCCTCAGCGGCCTTGGTGTCGGACCAGTCGTTGAAGCGCTTGACCTCAGCTACTGCCAACAGCCGCAGGCCTTTGGATTTGGCCATGGCACCTGCCGTCGCCGGGTCGATGCCGTCAAAAAGGGGTTGGGCCAGGTCATTGCGCACCTCGACCCCGATGCAGCCAAGGTCGGCCGCAAGGTCCAGAAGGGCTGCAAAGCTTATCCGGGCGACCGTCATGTGGTTTAGTGCGAAAGCTGTCATCGCCCGGGGTTCCTTGCCTGCTTGATCCGG
>CAIXBE010000236.1 GCA_903917595.1 uncultured Rhodobacterales bacterium | reverse complement strand
GCCGAGATTGAAACGGTCGAGGTGGCTGCGACCGGCGATACCGTGCAAATCGACCGTCTGCGGGAGAGTGACCTGCTCTGACCAACCGGATCGCTGAACGGCTTGCTCTTGGCCTATGATCTTGCTGTGTTTGAAGTCAGCATTGCCGTGACGACCCTGACAACCGCCCTGCAATCGGCGGATGGCGCGCGGCAAGCAGCGCCGCTGGGCCGCAACATCGTTCCGGTCGTGGTGCCGCCCGCGCCCTCGGACCAGCCGACCCGGCCGAACCCGGCGCGCACGGTGTTGCTGGCCTTCCTGCTATTGCTTGGTGGGCTTGGTGTGATAAAACTCCTGCAGTTCCGGCAGTGACCGTCAAAAGAACCCATGCGGGATCAGGCGATGGTCATAGGCGTCGCGTTCCAGCTCCTCGCGGAAATCCGGATGCGCGATGGAGATCAGCAGCTTTGCCCGCTCGGCAATCGACCGGCCCTTCAGGTTCACCATGCCGTATTCCGTGACCACATACATCATGTCGGTCCGCGGCGTGGTCACCACATTGCCTCGCGTCAGCGCCGTCACGATCCGGCTGCGTCTTTCGCCCTTTTTCTCATACGTCGACGCAACGCACATGAAACTTTTGCCGCCTTTGCTGGCATAGGCCCCGCGCACGAACTGCAACTGCCCCCCGGTGCCCGAGATATGCCGGAACCCGTCCGATTCCGATGCCGCCTGCCCCTGCAGGTCAACTTGCGTGGTGTTGTTGATCGACACGACGCGGTCATTCTGCATGATGATATGCGGCAGGTTGGTATAGTCGACAGGGTGGAACTCCACCTCGGGATTGCGGTCCAGAAAGTCGTAAAGATACTGCATCCCCAGCGCAAAGGTGCAGACCATCTTGCCGGGGTTCAGCTGCTTTTTGCTGCCGGTGATCCGACCGGCGCGGTAAAGGTCGACGATGCCGTCGGTCATCATCTCGGTATGGATGCCAAGGTCGGACACCGGGCTTTCCGCCAACAGGCTGCAGACCGCGTTCGGCATGCCACCGATGCCGATCTGCAGGCAGGACCCGTCCTCGACCTCGGCTGCGATCAGGCGGGCGACGGCCTTGTCGACCTCGGTCACCGGGGATTTCGGAAGTTCGGCCATCGGCAGATCAAAGCCGGGGATGATGTAATCCACCTCGGACACATGCACCCCGGTTCCGGTGCCATAGACATAGGGCATCGTCGGGGTTTCCTCGACGATGATGACCTTGCCCATCTCGACCAGTGCCCGCATCCAGATCGTGCTGGGGCCAAAGTTGAAGAACCCTTCGGCGTCCATCGGGGCGGCCTTGAACACCACGATATCCGGCGGCTCGATGAAGCGGCGGTAGTAGTCAGGAACCTCGCCCAAGTTCACCGGCAGATAATGCGCCAGCCCCGCGTCATGCTTACGCCGGTCATAGCCGCTGAAATGGGTGGAAAACCAATGCACATGCCGCACGTCGGGGTCGGCCTCCAGCACCGCTCGCGGGCGGGTGGTCAGGACTGACCGAATGCGGACATCGGTCAGCGGCCCCAGACGTTTGGCAAGCGCCTGATCAAAGGCATCCGGCTGGCCGATGGACGCGCCGTAATCAAGCCACATCCCCGGGCGCACCATGGCCGCTGCGTCTTCGACCGAGATTCTTTGTGCCTTGCGTGCCATGTCATGCTCCCCCACAGTCTCCCCACGGTGCGCCACTAAACCACCCCGCCCGGGCGCTGCCAAGCGGTCAGGTGGCCAGACTGATCAGCCCTGTGCCGAAAACCGCCAGCGCCGCGCCAATCCAGGCCATCGCGCCGGGCAGGCGGGCATGGACCAGCCAGACCATCGGCAGGATCAGGATCGGCGTGGTTGACGACAGCGTGGTCACGATCCCCACATCGCCCCGCGCCAATGCAGCCATCAGGAGGGACATGCCGATGACCATCCCTGACACCGCCGACCAGCCGATGCGGCGAATTGCCAAGGGCTCGGGTCTGGTGGCCGGTCGCAAGGCCGGGATCGCCAGCAGCGCCACAAAGAACACGACCGCGACCCCGGTCCGCACCGCAATCGCCGCAACCGGATCGGCCCCGGCCAGCATCGCAGGACGCGCCAGCAGGCTGCCTGTCGCCTGACCCAGCGCCGTCATCAGGCCCAGCGTGATCCCCAGCCACAAAGGTTTCGGGGGGCGCTCGCCCTCGTCCCCCCTTGGGCCAAGCACGGCCAGCACGATGCCCGCGACGATCAGGGCCACGCCCGCACCTTGGGTTGCGTTCACCGTCTCGCCCCGGAAGACATATCCCAAGGCCAGCGCAAAAGGTGCGGCGGTGGTGAACAACAGCGCCGAGATGCGCGGCCCGGTCATCTGGATCGTGGCGACAAAGGTCAGCGAAGCGAACATGATCCCCGCCGCCGAAGACCCGGTCAGCCACAGCGCCATCTGCAGGTCGATGGTCCGCCAGCCGCCCAGCGCCAACGCCAGACCGGCGGTCATCAGGAACGCCAGCCCCATCTGCCAGCGCGACAGTTGCAACGGGCCAACGCGGCCGGTGACGCTGTCGATATACAGCGCCGAGGCCGCAAAGGCCGCCGCCGCCGCAAGGGAAAAGGCAACGGCCAGCATCGCCGCTTACAAGACCCCGGCAATCGCGGCGGCCAGCACCGGCACCGTCCGCGCATTCAGACCTGCAATGTTGATCCGGCTGTCGCCGACCATATAGATGCCGTGGTCCTCCCGCAGGCGGGCCACCTGTGCCTCTGACAGGCCAAGACGGCTGAACATGCCGCGATGGCTGGCGACAAAGTCGAACCTGTCGGAATTGGTCGCGCGGCGCAATTCATCGGCCAGGGACCGGCGCAGGCCCAGCATGTTCTGCCGCACCTCCTCCAGTTCCGCCTTCCATTCGGCGGTCAGGGTGGCATCTTCAAGGATCATCGTCACCAGCCGCGCGCCGTGATCAGGCGGAAAGCTGTAGTTCTGCCGGTTCAGGAACGCGAGGTTGCCTTGCACCACCGCCTTGCGGTCAGGGCTGGTCAGCGCGATCAGAACCCCGGTGCGTTCACGGTAGATGCCAAAGTTCTTGCTGCAGGACGCAGCAATCAGCACTTCGGGGAAGGCCGCCGCGATCTTTCGGGTTGCGGCGGCGTCTTCCTCCAGCCCGTCGCCGAAACCCTGATAGGCGAGATCCACAAACGGCACCGCACCCTTGGCCTGCAGCAGGGAAATCACCTGATCCCACTGACCCGCATCAAGGTTCGCCCCGGTCGGATTGTGGCAACAGCCGTGCAGCAGCACCGCGTCGCCTGCGATCACGCCCTGAAGGTCCGCCATCAGCCCTGCAAAGTCGATGCCCGAGGTTGCCACGTCGAAATACCGGTACTCGGCCATCGGCATGCCAAGATATTTCACGATCGACGGATGGTTCGGCCAGGTCGGCGCGGACAGCCAGACACGGGCCTTGGGGTTGGCCATCCGGATCAGTTCCAGCGCCTGCCGGATCGCGCCCGTCCCGCCCGGAGTGGCGACCGAGGCCGCGCGGTCGGCGAAACCACTTCCCAGGATCATCCCCACCATCGCGGCGTTATAGGCAGGCTCACCTGCGAGACCGGTGTAGGTCTTGGTCGTCTCGACCTCCCACAGCTTCTTTTCCGCAGCCTTGACCGCCCGCATCACCGGAGTCAGGCCGGTCGCGTCCTTGTAGACGCCGACGCCAAGGTCGATCTTGTCGGTGCGCGGATCATCGCGGAACATGGCGATAAGTTGCAGGATCTTGTCCTGCGGCTGGGGGTTCAGGGTCTCAAGCATACTGTCCTCGTTGCCTTATGGGCCGGTTGCGACCCGCAGGTCGTCGTACATTCCCCATTCCGCCCACGAGCCGTCATAAAGCGCGTGGTTGCGGTGGCCGATCCGTTCCAACGCCAGCGACAGCACCGCCGCGGTAACCCCTGACCCGCATGAGGTGATCGCGGGTTTCTTCAGGTCGACGCCTGCCGCTTCGAACACCGCTTTCAGCGCGGCAGGGGGCTTCATCGTGCCATCGGGGTTCAGAACATCGGCGAAGGGAATGTTTTTCGACCCCGGAATATGGCCCGAGCGCAGACCGGGGCGTGGTTCGGGGGCTTCGCCGCGAAACCGGGCGGCGGAACGGGCGTCGAGGATCTCGGCCTCGCCCAGCTTGGCGGAATGGGCGACCTGGGTCACGTCCTTGACCAGATGGTTCTGGCGGCTGACGGTCATGTGGCGGTCGCGGATGACCGGGGGCATGTCCTCGATCTCGCGGCCCTCGGCTTGCCATTTGGGGAAACCACCGTCCAGAATCGCAACATCCGTCTTGCCCATCAGCCGGAAGGTCCACCAGACCCGCGCCGCGCTGAAGATGCCCGCGCCGTCGTAGATCACCACCTGATGCCCGTCGCCAACGCCCATCGCCCGCATCCGGCTGATGAACTTTTCGGGCGGAGGGGCCATGTGCGGCAGGGATGACCGCTGGTCGGAAATCTCGTCGATGTCGAAGAACCGCGTGCCGGGGATGTGGGCGGCGGCGTATTCGGCCTTTGGGTCGCGACCGCTGCCCGGCAGGTACCAGCTTGCGTCCAGCACGCGCAGGTCGGGGTCGCGCAGGTGCCGCGCCAGCCAGTCGGTCGAGACCAGCGTTTTCGGGTCGTCCTGAGGGGATGGGGTCATGTCGGGTCTCCCGGAGGGTTACCGGGATATATCCACGCAGTAGAGACAGACGCAAGCCGCGCCCGTGCGGCATATGGTTGGCGCGGGGGCCGGGGTCCCTGCGCCAGCTGGTCCTTGTTACTTGACCATGGCTTTCTTGACGAAGCCAAGGATGGCAGTCAAAACGGCTCCACCAGCGCCGCCTGCCACCACCGACTGGATGATCCCGCTGATATCAAGGCCAGCGGCAGCGTCCGGGCTCATTCCCATTTGGCCTACCAGAAAGCTGCTGGCAATGCCGCCAACCGCTCCGACGATCGAGTTTCCTGCCGTGCCAAGGCTAAGATTCTTCAGACCCGCGCCCGCTGCGTTGCCGCCAACAAGACCCGCAACGATCTGGATGATCATGCTCATATCCATACGAACTGCCCTTTCCCTCGATGCCGGCATCCAACATGGGACAACCGGCCCATACCCCGAACTTGCTGTCCGGTAGCGTTAACTTTGCCAGATATGGGGGTTCAGCGCAAGAAATGTCTGAATATTGTGGGTTTCAGCTCCGGCTGTTCTGCTTCATCAGCCGGGCCTTGTCGCGGTCCCAGTCGCGCTTGGCGGATGTTTCGCGCTTGTCCGCCTGCTTCTTGCCCTTGGCGACGCCCAGCTTGATCTTCACGATGCCGCGGTCGTTGAAATACATTTTCATCGGCACGATGGTCATGCCTTCGCGGCCGACAGCCTGCCACAGCCGACCCAGTTCCTTCTTGGACACCAAGAGCTTGCGGCGGCGGCGTTCTTCGTGCCCAAAGGTCTTGGCCTGCAGATAGGGCGCGATGTAGCCGTTGATCAACCACAACTCGCCGCCTTCGACGCTTGCATAGCTCTCGGCGATGTTCGACCCACCCTGCCGCAGGCTTTTCACTTCCGACCCGAAAAGCATGATCCCTGCTTCCAGATCACTTTCGATGTGGTAATCGAAACGTGCGCGCCGATTTTCGGCTATAAGTTTTGAATTGGGATCGGATTTCTCTGCCATGATCGGTGTGAGATAAGGTCTGAGGCGGGCTTAGTCCAGAAGGGTTGCGATGATCTTACAGATTGCGCTGGGAACCGGGATACTACTGATCAACGTAATGATCATGGCGATGGCAGCCTTCCTGCTGGAGGTTAGCTTTCGTCGGGCGCATCCATGGATGATCGCCCCGCCGCAACGACCAAAGCTTTTGCTGCTGCTGATCGGGGTCTGCCTGTGGGTTCTTGCCGTGGTGACCTCCGGGGTCTGGATATGGGCCTTGGCCCTGCGCGGCCTTGGGGCGTTCCAGTCGCTTGAATCCGCCGTCTATTTCTCGCTGGTCGCTTTCACGACGCTTGGGCTTACCGATGTCTTGGCCCCGCGGGAATGGCGCATCCTGTCGGTCATGGCGGCAGTGAACGGCGTTCTCAGCTTTGGCCTTCTGACCGCCCTTCTGGTCGAGGCGTTGCGGCAGGTTCGGCTGACCCAGCTTGAAACGCGGCACCACGAATAAGGCGGCGCTAGCCCTTCAACTCATCCGTGATCCGCACCGGCCCGACCGCGCCTTTCAGTTTCGCGCGGTAGATCACGACGCCTTCGGCCACCCGCATGACATAGGTCCGCGTCTCGGCAAAGGGGATCGTCTCGACCCAGTCGACCACATCGACATCCGGGCTGCGCGGGTCGCCGAATTCATCGATCCAGCGCCGGGGGCGACCGGGACCGGCATTGTAGCCCGATGCGATAAGCGCGACCGACGGCCCGAATTCTTCAGCCATTTCGGCAAGATATGCCGCCCCCATCGTCACGTTATAAGCCGGATCGGTCAACAGCTTGTCCACCTCATGCGTGACCCCCAGCTTTTCCGCCATCAACTCGGCAGTACCGGGCAGAAGCTGCATCAGTCCGCGCGCATCGGCCGACGACCTTGCCGCCGGATCAAACTCGCTTTCCCGCCGGGTGATCGACAGCGCCAGCGCCCGGCTGACTGCCAACCCGTCCGGGACGAACGCGGGTGCCGGATAATAGGCATGCGGCAGGATCAAACCGCGTTCGGCGGCGGCCTTGGCAACCAGAAGCGCCAGATGCGGCTGGTCCCAGTCCAGCGCCATGTCGGCCATCTGCGCCAGCCCGGTTTCGTCCCGACTTTCGCCAAGATGCAAAAGGAACCGCTTCGCAAGGGTCAGGTCCCCGGCCGCAAGCAAAACCTGCACCGCCTCCAGCACCGAGGATTTCGTATAGCCCGCCACTTTCCAGTCGGGCGCGCGGGCTTCGGCCAAAAGACCCGCATCAAGCGTCAACCCCAGCTTTTCCGCGGCCAGCAGGCCATAATAGGCCGTCTGGTGCCGGGCAGCGGCCTGATAGCTGGGTTTGGCATCCTGCCCCAAAGCCTCCAGCGCGCGGCCCTGCCAATAGTGCGCGCGGGCCTGACTGATCGGGGTTTTCACCCCCGTCTCAAGATGCCGGAAATGCGCCAGCGCCTTCGTCGGATCGTCCAGCTTTCGCAGGGCGATGTAGCCGGCAAGAAACTCCAGATCGATGAAATCGACCCCTTCGGTCAGGTGATGGTTGGCTGCGACCTGATACGCCTCCTGCGCCCGCCCCTTTCGCACCAGATAGCGCGTCAGGACCGCGCGGCGTTCGGCCCAGGCCAAGGGGCGACCCAGGGTTTCAACTGAGGCAGACTGCGCCAGGATCAGTTCCAGGGCGTCGTCGTAAAGGTCCTTCTGCATCCGCCAGATGAACCGGTCATGCGCCAGACCTGCATCCCCGGCCCGCGACGCAGGCACCGCCTTGATGATCGCGGTCACCCCCTTGGCGTCGGCCTGCACCGCAAGCCGCGCCTGGGCAAGCGCCTGCAGATCCGGGTCCACGCGGGGCAGCATCCGTGTCGCCTCGACCGCCCGGCTTTCCCAAAGCAGCGTCTCCAGCCGCAATTCATGGGTAAAGCCGACCGCTTCGGGCAAAAGCGCCAGAAGTGCGTCTTCCTCCTCTGCGGAAAACGGCAGGCTTACCCAGGCGCGCATGGCCTCGGTCTCGGCCTCGGCCACGCGGCCCACGGCCATCAACGCCCGGACATGGGCCACAGCCCCGGTGCCGGTTTCCGGCAGGCTGGAGGCGAACCAGGCCAGAACCCGGGCCGGGTCTTCGGCCAGCGCCACTTGCGCCTCGGCCTTTTCGCGCAACAGGGGCAGGCCGGGCCAGTCCGGGTGACGGACAAGAAACGCTTCATACTCGGCCAACGATCCGACGCCCGCACGAAGGCGCTGCCAATCGATCACATCGCGGGCGATGCCGGGCGGCACGACCGCCAGCGCGCCATCCCAATCCTTTCCGGCGACAAGCTCCAGCGCGGTGCGCATGGCTTGCGTCGTGTCGGCATATGTCGGGGCCGCTTGCATGAAGGCGGCCAAGGGCAGGATGAACTGCAAGAGACGAAGGGATTTGCCAAGGGTTCTCATGCCCGGGAATCTGCCCCAGCCCCATGTCACCCACAACCCACGACTGCGCGAGCGGCAAGACTTGGCATTGATCCGCCCACCCGCTATGACAACCGCGTTTGCAACCGGGCAATCCTGCCCAGCAATAAGGAGAAGCGTCATGATCAGAGGGTCCCTTCCTGCCCTGGTGACGCCGTTCAAGAACGGCGAGCTGGATCTGGTGGCGCTGAAGAAACTTGTCGACTGGCACATTGCCGAAGGCTCGCACGGCTTGGTTCCAGTGGGGACAACCGGCGAAAGCCCGACGCTTAGCCATGCCGAGCATCAGAAGGTGATCGAGGAAGTCGTCGCCGCAGTTGCTGGCCGGGTGCCTGTGATTGCAGGCGCAGGGTCGAACAACACCGTGGAAGGCATCAGCCTGATCCGTCACGCAGAGAAGGTCGGCGCGACGGCCGCGCTGGTCGTCACGCCCTATTACAACAAGCCGACGCAAGCCGGTCTGATCGCGCATTACACCGCGCTGCATGACTGCTGCCAGTTGCCGATCGTGATCTACAACATCCCCGGCCGGTCGGTCGTCGACATGTCGCCCGAAACGATGGGCACGCTTGCGAAACTGCCCCGGATCATCGGCGTCAAGGATGCCACTGGCAAGATCGAGCGTGTGTCCATGCAGCGCGCCTCCTGTGGCAATGACTTCATCCAGCTGTCGGGTGAGGATGCGACCGCGCTTGGCTTCAACGCGCATGGCGGGGTGGGCTGCATTTCCGTGACCGCAAACGTCGCCCCCCGCCTGTGTGCCGAGTTCCAGACTGCGACACTGGCGGGCGATTATGCGAAAGCGCTGGAGTATCAGGACCGACTGATGCCGCTGCACGAAGCGATCTTCATCGAACCGGGGCTGGTGGGTGCGAAATACGGCCTGTCTCTGCTGGGCCTTTGTTCCGAGGAGGTCCGCTTGCCGCTGGTCGGTCTGACCGACGGCACCAAGGCCAGGATCAAAGCGGCAATGCAGCACGCCGGGTTGATCTGAGCGCCAGATGAGCCTGACCGAAAACCAGCGGGGGGCGGTCTTCATGACCGCCTCCATGGCGGGCTTTGCGGTCGAGGATGTCTTCGTCAAGGCCGCCGCCCAAAGCCTGCCGCTGGGTCAGGTCCTGCTGACGATCGGCCTTCTGGGCATGCTGGGCTTTGCCGCCATGGCGCTGCGGCAGGGCGAATCCCCGATTCCCACCGCCTTCCTTTCCCGCCCGATGCTGATCCGATGCGGGTTCGAAGTCACCGGGCGACTGTTCTATGGTCTGGCAATCACCCTGACCGCGCTTTCGACCACCTCGGCTATCCTGCAGGCCACCCCCCTTGTCGTCGTCGCCGGGGCAGCGCTGGTCTTTGGCGAAAGGGTCGGCGTCCTGCGCTGGCTTGCGGTGCTGGTGGGCTTTGCCGGGGTAATGGTCATCCTGCGGCCGGGTGCCGATTTCACCGCCCTGTCGCTGCTGGCCGTGGTCGGCCTGCTGGGCTTT
>CAIXBE010000235.1 GCA_903917595.1 uncultured Rhodobacterales bacterium | reverse complement strand
TGCGGCTGATCGACCAGGTGCCCTATTCCGAACAGGACGATCTGGAGATCACGACCTCCGCCAACCCCGTGACGACGGAAACCGACGTCGACGGGCAGCGCGGTATTCTTGCGTGGGAGTTCGATCTGGCGGCTGGCGGGACCCAGACGATCACCCTTGAACACACGCTAAGCTGGCCGGCCGAGATGGTGTTGCGCTAGTTCTGCGAGCGGGCTCGCGGCGGGACCAGCAATGGCCTCGCCGCAGTCCAGTCAGCGTAAGAGATGCCGTGCCGAGCCAAGCATCCATAGGGTCAGGCCAAGATAGCCCGCAATCGCCAACATCCCGAAGACCGCACCATCGACACCAATCGACAGGGCCACGCCTTCGAACGCGCCCAAGGTGATTGCTCCGGCTGTGGCCTGGCCGAGGGCGGAAACGATCCGCGCGCCTTCGCCGCGCTGCATGGCCGCCACCAGCGCCACATGCAAAGCGGTCAACAGCTGACCCAGATGCTCGCCTACCGCCACACCGGCAAAGGCGTGCAGAAGCGCGAAGCCCTGAACATCTCCGTCAGCCGCAAGCCCCGGCACCACCATCACCCAGCGCAAAAGCCCCATCGCCTGCAAGACCCCGGCCAGCGCACCCGCTATTGCGGCCGCTATGGCCAGCGGTGCTGCGGTCTGGGTCCGGTTCAGCGCCAGGGAATGCGCCATCGCGACCGGGATGAAAATCAGGGCCGCAAGGGCAAAGGCATACCAGGTCAGGATCAATGAAGGCCCGCCAGCGGCAAAGGCCTGCAGGATTGCCTCGGGTGGCTGGCGCAGGATGCCGGGGTAATCGAAAATCACCGCCAGCCGCCCAAAGGGCAGGTTGAACCCCACGGCAAGGGCGGCGACCGCAACGGCCAGACCGCGCGGGCTGGGCAAATGGCGGGAAGGCGGCAGTATGGTCAAGGGGTGGGTCACGGGAAAGCTCCTGGCTTGAGATTGTCACTGATCGGTGACATACAGAAGGGAAGTGAGTCGGGCAAGATAAATGTCACCGGTCGGTGACAAAAGGATCAACCATGAGCCGCAACCGTGACGAAACCCGCCAGCGCCTGCTGGACGCAGCCCTTGACCTGATCGCAGACGAAGGGTTTTCCGCGCTTGGCGTCAACGCCGTGGCGCGGCGGGCGGGGGCGGACAAACAACTGATTTATCGCTACTTTGGTGGTCTGGACGACCTGACATCCGCCGCAGGGCAAGAGGTTGCGACCCGATTGACAGCGGCTTTGGCACCCGCTGCCGCACCGGCCACCAGCTATGGCGCCTTGATCGAGCGTCTTGCCAGCGCGCTGCTGCGCCACCTTCTGCAGGACCGCCCCTATCGCCAACTTCGCCTGATGGAAGCCAGCGCGCCGTCGTCTGCGATCGAAGCCTTTCGCATCGCGCGTGGCAAGGTGCTGTCGGAATGGCTGCATCAAGCGTGCGGCGTTCTGTTGCCGCCACCGGGCGTTGACGCGGCAGCGGTCAACGCTGTGGTCATCGCGGCGATCGAGGGGATTGCTATCCTGGGTCCGGCCGGAATGCCACCAGCCGAGGCTGAAACGCGGTTGCTGCCAGTGTTGTTGCGGTTGGTCCGGGCCAGCTATGACCCGACGAGGGACGGAGCACCTTCAGTCTGATCCCGGGTTTGGGGTTCTCTCTGGCAAGCCCCCGGCAAGGTTGGCGTTCACACCGCGACGAACTTTTCCCGGGCGGGATCGAACTGCTCCAGACCGCCCTCACCGGTGTCGGTCCACAACCCGTGCAGGGTCAGGCGGTCATCCTCGACCGCCGTCTTGACGAAGGGGAAGGTCAGCAGGTTCTCAAGGCTGGTCAGCACCGCCTGCTTTTCCAGCGCGCGCAGGATCTCGGTTTCGGGCAGGTGGGATACCTTTTCATAGCCGGGCCGCAGGATGTCCATCCAGCGGCCGACAAAGCTGGTTTTCTCCTCCAGTTCCGGTGCGTGGCCCCGGCACATGTCATGGCAGCCCTTGACCCCGCCGCAGTTCGAATGCCCAAGGACGACGATATGTGCCACGCCAAGGCTGGTGACGGCATATTCAACCGCCGCCGAAGTGCCGTGGCGTTCGCCGTCCGGATTGTAGGGCGGCACCAGATTGGCGACGTTGCGGTGGATGAAGAACTCCCCCTCATCCGCGCCGAAGATGCTGGTCACATGCACCCTGCTGTCGCAGCAGGAAATCACCATGGCGCGCGGATGCTGGCCGCTTGCCGCCAGTCGCCGATACCAGGCGCGATTGTCCTGATAGGTCGTCGCGCGCCAGCCGTGAAAGCGTTGCACCAGATAGGCGGGCAGGGGGCGGATATGGGTCATGCGGGCGTCCTTGGTGGTTCCACATCCGGCTATGGCGGATTTTTGGAAAATTCGACAGGGATAATCTGATGGCCAAGGGGCGCGGGCAACCAATTCTTCAGCTTGTCGGGTCAGGCTTTCCCTTGGGTAATGGTGGATGGTCGGGTGATCAGATGGAATGTGTAACGGCGCTTATGCCGCAGGAAGTGGTGCGTCAGGATGTCGAGGCGATTGCGGCGATCTATCGCAATCTTGGTGCACCGGTGGCCGAACAGATGGTGACGCGGGCGCTGGGTGAACTGGCGTTGACGATGACCGGCATCGTGGAAAAGGTGCGCGCGCAGGATTTGCGGGATGTGGCGCGGCAGTTGTCGCGACTGGCCCGGTTGGCCGAGGATATCGGGCTGATCAGCCTTGCCAGCATCGCAAGTGATGCGCGCACCTGTCTGGAGCGGGCCGATGGCACCGCCTTTTCCGCCGTCTGGGCCCGGCTGATGCGGGTTGCCGAACAGTCGCTTTCGCCGCAAGCGGGGGTGGCTGACGTGCATGGATAGGGGCAGATGTCGCCGGACCGGCACCCGAATCGCGCCTGACGAAATGTCAGGTTGTTGACTTGGGGCGGCGCGCAATCGGGCCGCGTCTGGCCCGGCGGGTTGGACGATTGGGCAAGGCGTCGCGTCAGGGTCAATCGGCGCAAAGCCGGGATCTTGTTGAACAAGTTGCCGCAAGTCAACACAGGAGCCTTGCGCCAGATGGGGTTCACCTTACATGAATGGCATCTGAACAATTCAAGTGATTGCCCATGACCAGTGACCCACCTTTTGGTTTCGCCGCGCCGTCGCCTGCCGCCCGCCCGCTGTTTGTGCTGCGTCCGGATGAGCTTGACACCTTTCTTGCCGGGCCGGGTGCGGCTTGGGCGGGCTGGCTGCGGGCGACCGGGTTCGAGGCTGGTCTGGGCGATGCCAGACCCCTGCCTGCTCCGGACGGGTCGGTCGGGGCGGCGGTGGCGGGTCTTGGCACCCCTGCCGCGCGGCGGCGGTTACGGTTCGGTCTGGCAAAGGCGGTGGCCGCCCTTCCCGCGGGGGACTGGGCGCTGACTGGCACCCTGTCGCCCGAGGAAAAGGCCGAGGCGGCGCTGGGCTGGCTGTTGGCCGGCTACCGCTTTGACCGCTATCGCCCCGGCCGCAAGCCCCTGGCCCCGGCCCGGCTGGTCTGTCCCGATGGCCTTGACCCTGCGCGCCTGATCGCCATGGCCGAAGGGGAGGCGCTGACCCGTGACCTGATCAACACGCCTGCGCAAGACATGGGGCCGGACGAGTTGGAGGCCGCCGTCTTCGCGCTGGCCGCGCGGTTCGGTGCCAGCGCGACTGCGATCCGGGGCGACGATCTTCTGGCGCAGAATTTCCCGATGATCCATGCCGTCGGCCGCGCCTCGCCGCGCGCACCCCGGCTTTTGGGCCTGCGCTGGGGCGCCACCGGCCCGATCCTGACGCTGGTCGGCAAAGGCGTCTGTTTTGACACCGGGGGGCTGAACTTGAAGCCTTCAGCCGGCATGAACCTGATGAAAAAGGACATGGGCGGGGCGGCGACCGTCATGGGTCTGGCGCAGATGATCATGGCCTTGAACCTGCCCCTTCAGTTACGTGTCCTGATCCCGGCGGTCGAGAATGTGATTGATGGTAACGCACTGAAACCAAAGGATATCCTTACCAGCCGCAAGGGCCTTACGGTCGAGATCAACGACACCGATGCCGAAGGGCGGCTGGTGCTGGCCGATGCGCTGGCCTTGGCCTGTGAGGAAAAGCCGCAGGTCCTGATCTCGATGGCGACGCTGACCGGGGCGGCGCGCGTTGCGGTCGGGCCGGATCTGGCCCCCTATTACACCGATGATGCGGCGATGGTTGCGGCGCTGGAAACCGGGGCGCGGGCGGGGTTCGATCCGGTCTGGCGGCTGCCGTTTCATGACGCTTATGAAAGCGTGATCGAACCGGGGATTGCCGATCTGGACAACGCTCCCGGCTTTGGTTTTGCCGGGTCGATCACCGCCGCCCTGTTCCTGCGCCGCTTTGTCGACGGTCCGCGCTACATGCATTTCGACATCTATGGGCACACGCCCACCGACCAACCGGCGCGACCCAAGGGCGGTGTCGGGCAGGGGGCGCGGGCGCTGTTGGCGGCCTTGCCTGCCATTCTTGACCTCAAGGGGGTGTAGGATGGACCGCAGGACAACGCCATTCTCGGGCCGTGTCGCCCATGTCAGCCTTGAGGGCATCGTCGACGCCCCACTGACCGAAGGTGAGGCGGCGCAGATCATCCTGCCGCTGACCGATCTTCTGGCCAGCCCCGGCGGCGCGCGGGATCGCCAGTTGCTGCTGGGTGCGTCGGTCGTCGTGTTGGACCGCGATCAGGGCCATGTCTTCGTGCAAGCCACGCGCGACGGTTATTGCGGCTGGGTGTCGGAAAGGTCGGTCGGGCGCGGTCCGCAGCCGACGCATTGGGTCGTGGCCCCCGGGGCGCATCTTTACACCGATCCACAGGTCCGCGCGCCGGAAAAAGCCAGCCTTAGCCTGGGGGCCCGGCTTGCCGTGGTCGGGTCATGGGGCGACTGGGGCAACACGCCGCACGGGTTTGTGCCGTTGTGCCATGTCCGCCCGATCGACCATTTCGCGCCCGATCCGGTGTCGGTGGCCGAAAGCCTGCTGGGCACGCCCTACCTTTGGGGCGGCAATTCGCGGTCTGGCATAGATTGCTCGGGGCTGGTGCAAATGGCGTTTCACGCCGCAGGCCGCGATTGTCCGGGCGATTCCGATATGCAGATGGCCATGGGCCGGGGTCTTTCCCCGGCCGAAAAGTCCAAACGTGGCGACCTGATATTCTGGGAGGGTCACGTTGCACTGGTGGTCAACGACGAGCTTTTGATCCACGCCAACGGCAACACCATGTCGGTGGCCTATGAAACCATCAATGACGCGATCTCGCGGATATCGGCGGCGGGCGGCGGGTTGGTGCAGGCGCGGCAACGGTTCTAGAGCGTCAGTCGACCGGACCGATCAGGCGGCGCTCCAGTACTTTCAGGACCTGGGCAAGGTCCGCCCCGCGCCGCAGAACCCGGCCGTCCATGCCGACCACGGCATAAAGCCCCTGCCGCGCCCGCAGCTTTGGGCGCTTTTCGATCCGGTACAGCGGATATTCGGCGGTGCGGCGAAAGACGCTGAACACGGCAAGGTCGCACAGGGCGGAAATCGCGTAGTCGCGCCATTCGCCGGCGGCGACCATCTGCCCGTAAAGCCGCAGGATCAGGCCCAGCTCCTTGCGGTCAAAGAAGACCTCTTCGGCAAAGCGGCTGGACTGCGGAAACGGGATCGGTGCCTCTGTGTTCATCCAGAAAGTCTATCCGCTTTGCCCCGCGAATCAACCGGGAAAGCCGGGGGGCAGACGCTGGAAGCCGGTCAGGGTCCCGCGCCGGTTGCGCTGCGGCGGGGTCATCCATTCCACCGCAGTCGGATGCTTCGGGTCCAGAACGCCAGTCCTTGCCAGCAGGGCCACGATTGCGGCTTCCGAGGCGCGATCGCCGCCGTCCAGCACTTTCAGCGCGATGCCAAGCCCCTTTTCCGGCAGGATAGCCACGAAATAGCCCTCTGCCCCGGACTTGACTGCAACACGCCCCTCCATGGCGCGCATCAGCTCGGTGCTGGCCCGGCCCTCGCCTGCAACGTACTCGGGATTGGTGGCCATGGCACGGGTCAGCCGGTGCATGGCGCTTTCCCGCGCCCCATGGCCCTCGCGTGCAGTGGCAAAGCGGGCCATGGCGCGCGCCATCCCGCCAAGGCTCATGGCAAAGTTCGGGGCGGAACAGCCGTCAATGCCCCAACCGGCTACGGTCTCATCCGCCACCTCCTCGGTCGCCGCACGGATCGCCTTTTGCAGCGGGTGGTCTATTTCGGTATATTCCGGCCCGGCCTTCAGGTGCTGGGTCACGGTCAGAAAACCCGAATGCTTGCCCGAGCAGTTGTTGTGCAACTGGCAGGGCTTTTCATCGGCCCTGATCAGTCGGTTGCTTTCGGTCTTGTCATAGGGGTCATGCGCCCCACAGCGCAAATCGCTTTCCAGCAGGCCCAGATCGGCAATCCAGCGTCCGGCAAGGCTGGTATGAATGCCCATACCGCCGTGGCTGGCGCAGGCCAACGCCAGATGCGCGTCGGTCAAACCGCGCGCGGCGGCCGCACCGGTTTCCAGCAAAGGCAAGGCCTGCACCATCTTGCAAGAAGACCGTGGGAAGGCGATGGCATCGGGGTTGCCCCAAGCCTCGACCACGCCCTTGGCGTCGCAGATCACAGCATGACCAAGATGCGTGCTTTCCAGCAACCCGCCGCGCCAGACTTCCAGCATCGGAACCGCGCCTTCGTTTACTGCAGCCACTTGGGGCCCCCTGATCACGCTTGTGCAATTTTGCGCCGGTATCACCTGCCCGGGGCTTTCACCACAAGGTCTTTTTCGCTAATGCTGCGGTATCGGGTTCAGGATGCCCCCGCCAGTGCGAAGACCAACAAACGCCGAAACGTGCCCCGGGGGCGCAAAGGCAGAAGACAGCTTGGAGGCTGCGTCGATCATGACTTCCCTTTTCGGCCGCTTGGCCGTGCTTGCCGCGATCAGCTTTGCCACCACTATGGCGAATGCTCAGGAATCGACCAACCGGGTCGCCACGATGACCGATTGGAACGTCTTTACCGAAGAAGAGCCCAAGGAATGCTGGGGCGTTTCCAAACCGAAAGAGACAGTGAACACCCGTGACGGCCAGCCGGTCTCGGTGCGGCGCGGCGACATCCTGTTGTTCGTGACCTTCCGCCCGGGCAAGCCGGGCGAGATCAGCTTTACCGGCGGCTATCCCTTTGCAGGCGGCTCGACGGTCGAGGTGGCGATTGACGGCCAGCCCTATCAGTTGTTCACCGATGGCGAATGGGCCTGGCCGGGCAGCGCCGAGGACGACGCCGCCCTGCTGGCCGCGCTCAAGGGCGGGACGACGGCGGTGATGACCGCGCGGTCCGGCAAGGGCACGCAGACGGTGGACACGTTCAGCCTGCGCGGCTTTACCGCGGCAATGGAAGACGCCGGAACGCGCTGCCAGTAACGCTTGATGGACAAGCGGCCGGATGGACCGCCTGTCCATTCGTTCAGGCAGCCTTGGTGGTGTATGCCTTCACAAAAACCACGGCTGCCAGCACAGCCAGAATCAGCC